>QIAS01000363.1:3518-11658 GCA_003225615.1 Acidobacteriota bacterium
ACGGCGGGCCTCAGTGAGCCGGCGCTGGAACGCTTTGTGGCTCGCGCCAAACGTATGGTCCGACTGCGTGGGACGGTGAATGTGCTGGTGACCACCAGCCGCGAATTGCGAATTTTGAACAGCCGCTTTCGCGGATTAGACAAAGCGACGGATGTGCTCTCATTCCCTCCAATTTTCGATCTTGTCCCTGATTTTGCCGGAGACGTGGCGATCTCGGCCGACATCGCGGCCCAGAACGCGCGTCGCCTGGGGCACTCGGCCGCCGTTGAGATTAAGATTCTCGCGCTGCATGGGGTCCTGCATTTAGCAGGCTATGACCATGAACGCGATGCCGGCGAAATGGGACGCAAGGAAGCGCATCTGCGCAAAAGGCTGGGATTGCCGGTAGCGCTGATCGCGAGGAATGCAGAGGATTCGACCAGAAATTCTTTAGCCGCAAACTACGCTAAGGTTGCGCCAAGCTCACAAAGGAAAGTCAAGTCTGCCACTGCGGGCAGAAGTGCGGCTACAAAAGGAAGGTCACGGAGGAGCAGATGATTGGCGTTGGCATTGCCCTGTTGCTCCTGGTCGGTTTGCTGACCTTGTCTTCTTATGTCGACCGGCTGTACCAGGAAATTGGGAAATTCCTTTCTCGCGAGTTCCAGAACAATATTGACGTCTTTGAGCAGAAGGTCGAGCCCAGGCTGAGTGTAAGCCGGGCACGCGCCTCGCTATCCATGGCGATTCTCACCCAGTTGATCACGGCTGCCATTGCTATGCTGATCGGCTTCACCGTCTTCCGCGACCGGGCGTGGAGCGTGCAAGAAATTCTGCAGGCTACGCTCAGCTTGGTGCTGATCATCATTATCTTCAATCGTTTTTTGCCCTACGTGTTCTTCTCGCGCACCCAGGGACAATGGCTGACTCGCTGGACATTTTTGCTGCGGATTCTCATCTACATCGTCTTGCCGGCAACCCTGGTAGTGGGATTTTTGCAGTCCGTCACTTCGCTTACCAAGGAGCACGTTGAGGAGCACCCCGAAAGTCCCGCAGAAGCTGTCGACGCGCTGATTGAAGCTGGCCAGGAGGAAGGCATCATCCAGGAGGGCGACCGCGAGTTGATCCAGTCTGTGGTCGAGTTCAGCGGTAAAACGGTCCGCGAAGCGATGAAACCCCGCCCCGAAATGGTTGCGGTCCCACTGACGACCACGGTCGAGCAGGTGGTGGCATTGCTCAAAACCCAGCCCTTTTCCCGCCTGCCGGTTTATGAAGGCACCATTCACAACATCAAAGGCATTTTGCACGCGCAGGACGTGCTCCAGGTGCCTGATACCGAGGCGCCACACCGCACCGTCGATACCCTCATGCGCAAAGACGTTTACTTCGTCCCGGAGAGCAAGCTGGGCAGCGATCTATTGCGCGAGATGCAGAAGAACAACGCGCGAATGGCCATTGTGGTGGATGAATACGGCGGCGTAGCCGGGCTGGTCACCATCGAAGATCTGATTGAAGAGATTGTCGGCGAAATAGGCGATGAGCACGAAAAGGCGCAGATCGTGCGCGAAAACGAGCATTCCTACGTGGTGCCCGGCAACATGGACATAGACCGGCTGGATGAATTGTTCGGCGTGCGTCCCGAGAGCAGGGAATCGGCGACTGTAGCGGGACTGGTCAGCGAGTTGGCTGGTCGCATTCCGCAAAAAGGCGAAGTCGTCGAAAACGATGGCCTGCGATTTGAAGTGGTCGAGTCCACCGAGCGCAAGGTGGAACGAGTGAGGATTACTGCCGTCCAGCCCCGCCAAATGAAGTTGATCTAGCGCCGTCGACGCCCCCATGACCCAAAACCAAAACTCCGCAGCCGCAAGCCAAAAGCCGGAATCCGAAGGGCGAAGGCCGGAAGCCGGAGACCGGGAGCCGCGAGCCGGCACTCCTTTCCACTCCGGATTCGTCTGCATCCTCGGCCGGCCGAATGCGGGCAAATCCACTTTGCTGAATGCGCTCGTGGGCGAGAAGCTCGCAATTATTTCTCCCAAGCCGCAGACCACGCGCAATCGCATTCTAGGCATCGTGCATGTCCCCAAACAGAAGGACCGGCCGGGCAGTCAAATTATTCTGCTTGATACCCCCGGAGTGCATCGGCCTGACAGTTCCCTTGGACGCAAGATGATGACGGAGGTGCGGGAGGCGCTGGAGGGCTGCAATCTGATTCTGCTGATCGCCGACGTCACCGAGCGTCCCGCGGCACGCGATCGATTTGCTCTCGACTTGGTCAAAAAATCGGGCACGCCCGCTTTGCTGCTGCTGAACAAGATAGACCGGCTGTCGAATAAGCAGGATTTGCTCGCCCTCATGGATGAATACCGAAAACAGCACGATTTTCAGGAGATTATTCCAATCTCAGCCCTGAAACGTGACGGCCTCGAGCTGCTTCTGGACAAAGTCATTCAAGCCCTGCCGGAAGGCCCGGCGTATTTTCCAGAGGATCAGGTTACCGACCAGCCAGTACGCTTCATGGTGGCGGAGATCGTCCGTGAACAAGTTCTTCTGGCCACCAAAGAGGAGGTTCCCTATTCGACTACTGTCGTGGTTGAGCAGTTTGAAGAAGGAAAGAGGTTAACTCGCATTGCCGCCACTATTTACTGCGAGCGCGATAGTCAAAAAGCCATTCTTGTCGGCAAGGGCGGCCAGATGCTGAAGAAAATCGGGACCGCCGCCCGCCTCCAGATAGAAAGAATGCTGGGAATAAAAGTCTTCCTCGAGCTGTTTATCAAAGTGAGATCGAACTGGCGGGAATCGCGCGAATTCGTGGACGGGCTCGACTGGAGGCGTCAATTGGAGGGCCTGACCAGTCCCAACGACATAACAAGACTGCCACGAAAGTGACCCGACGAAAGTAAGCCATATATGCCATTGCAGTCGTCGAGAGTAGAGGGTAGAATCCCTGCGCTTAAGTTGGCATCAATATAGTGAGTCAATTCCGACATGGCCACTGACCCATCGCCAAGCTGTGATTTCGAAGCAAGAAAATTAGTTCTTCAGTTGCGAGTCACACTCGCCGCCGATGCCAAGGCCGTTGATCCCGTTGTGCAAAATATTATGGGCCTGGTTAGAGGATTGAAGTGCGCCGACGGGCGCGAAGATGCCATCGAAATTGCCCTCGCCGAGGCGTTATCCAACGCTGTCGTTCACGGCGCGAAGTCAGATCCAACCAAGATCGTCGAGTGCGACGTAGCTTGCGATGAGGCACGGCACATCTTGATCATTGTTCGCGATCCCGGCCCCGGATTTGACCTGTCATCCATCCCGGATCCCTGCACCGGGGAAAACATTTATGCGGGTCACGGACGCGGCATTTATCTGATAAACCAGCTGATGGACGAAGTGAAGTTCCACAAGAACGGCACTGAGATCCACATGCTGAAGCGTTAGCAGAAGTCACTTGAAACTTCCAACCTGGCTGCCAACTCCTAGCTCCTAGCTACTAGCCCCTGGCTACTCCTTCGCAGCAATTCCCAGCGTCTTCATCTTCCGATAAAGATGACTCCGCTCCAATCCGAGCACCTCGGCAGTGCGGCTGACGTTGCCGTGATTCTCGTCGAGTTTCTTCAGAATGTAGTCTCGCTCGTAGGCGTCGCGGGCCTGGTGCAAGGTAGAGAACTCGGTGCCGGCGGTGCGCCGGCCGCCATTGCGGTAGACGAGCGGCGGAAGGTGCTTGCGCTCGAAACGGGTGGTAGTGGGATTCATGATCACAATGCGCTCGATCACATTACGCAACTCACGGACATTCCCTGGCCAGGAGTAGTGCATCAGCGCCTCTATAGCCTCATCGGTCATCTCGCGCGAACGCCGCCCGTAGGCTGAAGCAAACTCCTTCAGGAAATATCGCGCCAGCAGCGGAATGTCCTCCTTGCGTTCGCGCAGCGGCGGCACAAAAAAGGGGATCACGTTTAGTCGGTAAAAGAGGTCCTCGCGAAAGTTGCCCCGGGAGATTTCTTCTTCCAAGTCTTTGTTAGTCGACGCAATCACGCGCACATCCACGGTGATCGGTTCTTCGCCGCCCACCGGAACCAGGCGTTGCTCCTCCAGCGTGCGCAGCACTTTGGATTGAGTCTTGAGGCTCATGTCCCCAACTTCGTCCAGGAAAAGCGTTCCGCCGTTCGCCTTCTGGAACTGCCCTTCCTTCTCGGCCGCGGCGCCCGGGAATGAGTTCTTGCGGTGCCCGAACAGTTCGCTCTCAATCAAATCTTCAGGAATCGCGGCGCAGTTCACTTCAACAAAAGTTTGCTCTTTGCGGAGACTATGGTCGTGGATGGCATGAGCGGCCAGTTCTTTGCCCGTGCCGGATTCGCCATAGATGAGCACGCGGCCATTGGTAGGCGCCATCAGCCCGATCTGCTGGCGCAGCGCTTTCATCGGCACGCTGTCGCCCACGATCAGGCTTTTGAATTGCAGCTGCTTCTTGAGATCGGTGTTTTCCTGGCGAAGGCGCTTGGCCTCGATCGCGTTCTTAATCAGGATCAGGGTTTTATCGAGGGAAAGCGGTTTTTCCAGGAAATCGTAAGCTCCAAGCTTGGTCGCGCGAACCGCGGTTTCGATGGTGCCGTGACCGGAAATCATGATCACCTCCGGCGCTTTCTCGAGTTCGCGGATTTTCTGTAGTGCTTCCAGGCCGTCAATTCCCGGCAGCCAGATGTCGAGCAGGACTACATCCAGCGGACGTTTGCGTAGCAGTTCCAGACAAACCTCGCCGCTCTCGGCAACGTAGGTCTTATAGCCTTCGTCCTCCAACACGCCTTTCAGCGATTGCCGGATTTCCGCTTCGTCGTCAACGATTAGAATGGTGTGCATGCTAGCCGGCGCTCGCTGTTCCGATAGCTTCCGGCGCAACCGGTAACTCCACAATGAATCGGGCGCCCACCGGCTTATTTTCTTCCACCCGAATCGACCCGTGATGATCCTCAATGATGCGGTTCACGATGGCCAGGCCCAGCCCCGTCCCACGCTTCTTGGTAGAAAAGTAGGGCAAAAAGAGTTTTTCCTTCAAATCCTGCGTAACCCCGTGGCCGCTGTCGGCAATCACCAGTTCGACTGCATCCCGGCTGGCGAGCAGCGCCGTGGAGATCTGAATCTCGCGTACCATGGAGTTCTGCACGGCTTCGGCGGCGTTATCCATCAGATTAGCCAGCGCCCGTTTCATGGCTTCCGGATCGGCCATCACATGCGGCAGTTCGGAGGCGAGATCGGTGCGCACCTGAATGTTATCCAGCCGGCCGTTAAACATGGACAGCGCATTCTCGACGATCGTGTTCAGGCTGGCAGGCTGTGGCTGCGAGGCGGGAAACCGGGCCAGAGTGGCAAACTCGTCGACCAGCGTGCGGACTGTCTCGACCGCCCCGGCAATGCTTTCGGAGCACGAGCGAATGATCTTGAGGGAAGCCTCGTCCGGCCGCGTGCCACGCTCCAGATGCCGGCGGATGCGATCGGCTGACAGCGCAATGGGCGTGAGAGGATTCTTGATCTCATGTGCCACCCGGCGAGCCACCTCGCGCCACGCCGCTTGTTTCTGTGCTTTGAGCAAGTCGGAGAGGTCTTCAAAGACCAGCACGTACCCCAGCCGCGTGTCCTCATGTTGCAGTGTCGCCACCGTGACCGCGACATTCAGTTTGGCGCGGGGCAGCGCCATTTCCAGTTGGCTGGTGGTCATTCCCATCCGGTCAGCTCGGCGCAGCAGAGGCTCCAGGTCTTCTAATACTTCCTGGGGATAAAGCATCCGCAGATCGGCGCCTACCAGCGATCGCGGCGTCGTCATGTCTCCCACAGCCGGATTTAACATCCGCAGTAGCGCGTGATTCACGTGTGTGACGCGGCGGTGAGCGTTCAGCGACAAAACACCCGTCGGGATACTCTCAAGAATGGTTTCAATGTGCCGTCGACGCTGCTCGAGTGCGATGTTGGCTGCACCCACCTCGCGGCTGGACGCCTCAATCTGCCGGCGGCTGGATTCCAGTTCTTCCGCCATGCGGTTGAACGATCGCACCAGGTCGCCGATTTCATCCGCCGCGCGCACCTCCAGGTAGCCTCGGCGAGCGCTGCCACCGGCTGGGTCACAAGTTTTGAGAGAAACAGAGCAAGCCACGTAGTTGCGAACAGAACGGCAACCGTGAGCAGCAGCAGCAGCCCCATGTAAGTGCGGCGCACCATCCTTCTCTGGTGCGCCAGTTCAAAATAGCGTTTCTGGCTGGCCTCAATCTGCGCCACCGTCTCGGAAAGTGCCTGGGGCAGGGGCATAGCGACAAGGATTTGGCCGCGTTCACCAACCGAAGCGTTGCCCAAAATGTACTGCGTGTGGTCCCAAGTGAAAATCGTCGGACCATTGCCGAGATGAGCGGGAATCTTTGCTTTTAGTACGGGCCAGGCAGCAGGGATGCCAAAACTTGCTTCCGCATTGCCGTCGAGCAATGCCACTGCGAATCCGCCTTGGAGAGTGGCTTCATGGCGGCGGAATTCGCTAACCACCGTACTGAAGCTGTGGCCGGCAAAAGCGTGTTGGGTATCAGGCGAAGCCGCAATACTCACCGCTTCAGAATGCGCGTTCTGCGCCGCGTAATTCGAGAGCAGAGAAGCCATCATCGCTGTGTCTTCGCGCACTTCCTGCACCGGCCGCGAAAACCACTTGTCAATGGAGCGGTTCATGAGCACGTAGGAGAACCAGAACATCACAATGACCGGCGCAAAGGAGAGCAGCAAGGCACCCACTACCATGCGCGTCCGGAACTTGGAACCCAGGACGCCCAGGCGCCGCTCGGCAAAAAGCTTCAGCAGATTGCGCCCCAGCACGAATGTGATGGCGACGAACAGCAGAAAAATTACCGCCGAAAGTGCGGTAAAGAATAAAAGCTGCTGATTCGTATCAGGATTTAGGAAGGGAAGATCAAATGAAGTCTGAGATAAAAGAATACCGAAGAGCAGAACAATCCCGATAACCAGCAGGACTATGACTTTGCGGCGGCGCTGCGGGTTCTTTTCCGGAACACGATTTGAACTGGGACCGGACACTTCTATCTACACCCCGGCGGGCTTCATTATTCTCATGATGACCGACAGATGAGTGCGGTTTCATTATAGCCGCAGGTGTAGCGGGAAGGGTGCAAGAGAGCCGATGAATGTAGCAGAGGCCGAGCACGGTTGAACGGCCCACGCCCTCCCACGTCAGGGGAGATACGGCTTCAGCGGGCAAGCCTCGCAGCGTGCTTTCGATTTGACACAGTAATTCTTTCCGACACCTACGATAAGTCCATGCATTTCGTTATATATCTGGACTAATGGAGAGCGTTTGGCAATGCTCATGGATGAAGGTGGGTGAGAGGTACCGGGCACAATCGTTGCGGAGATGGACTTGCTACCTTCACTTGGGAACGAAACATCACTGGCAAGCGGAGCCAAGGCACGTTCAAGCACAGCTCGGATTTCTTCGTACCCTGCTTTCTCGGCGAGAATTCCGTGGCGATCGAGGACGCGCCGCGTGTATGCGTCGACCACAAAGACCGGGTGGTTCCCCGCATACAGGAGGATAGAATCCGCAGTCTCAGGACCGACCCCGTTGAGCGCAAGTAATTCTTCGCGAAGCCTCTCCGTGGATTGCGCGAACATTTGATTCAGTGACCCGCCGTAATGTTCGTCCAGATAAGACACAAAGGTCTTCAGGCGTCGCGCCTTTTGCCGGAAATATCCAGCGGATCGAATCAAAGCTTCCAGTTGCGGCAGAGGTACGCGACGGATTCCCTCCAAGGTGAGCAGACCGGAGGCGCGCAAGCTGCGGAGCGCGCGCTCGACGTTGGTCCAGGCAGTGTTTTGCGTCAGGTAAGCGCCGACGATGACTTCAAATCGCGTTCGAGCAGGCCACCAGTGTTGGCGTCCCCAGGCACGAAACAGGGTTTCGTAGTAGGCCCGGACCTGTTCTTCATTGGACCGCGTTTTCTCTGCCAGCTTCACTCGTTCCAGTCTATGACAAAACCAAACCGCAGACGGACACGAGGGCGCGGAGGCGGCTAAGCCTAGGTCACCGAATCACATAAGGTCATGTCCTGCGGAAGCTTTGAAAATTCGCAGGTGGGCAAACTCCGCGCCGAATGCGCCTCTCCGCAAGCCAGCACCAGCGCTG
>QIAS01000559.1:0-450 GCA_003225615.1 Acidobacteriota bacterium
TTCCAAGTCCATTACCAACCCGCTTTCCAAGCTGATGAATGTAGCGCAGCAGATCGGCAATACCGGAGATCTGGAGCACAACATTGACATGAAACGCCAGGACGAAATCGGCGAACTGGCGCGCACCTTCAACAACATGGTGATTTACCTGAAAGAGATGGCAGGCATTTCGGAGTCGATTGCCGGCGGCGATCTGAGCGTCCAGGTGCAGCCGCGATCGAAAAATGACACCCTGGGAAATGCCTTCTCCCGCATGATCGAAGGGCTGCGCAATCTGGTGCGCAATGTCCGCGACGCGGCATCACAAGTCGCGAGCGCCTCGAACCAGGTCGCGGGGGCGTCCGATGAGTCGGCCAAGATTAGCCTGCAGGCTTCTTCGGCTATCGATGAAGTTACCAGCACCATGCATGAGATGAGCGTGAACGTGCAGAACATGGTGAAGAGCACCCA
>QIAS01000559.1:520-1146 GCA_003225615.1 Acidobacteriota bacterium
TGCTCGACATCTCCAACCGCTCGCGCGAAGAGGTACAAAGCGGCATTGGCACGATGGAGAAAGCTACCGACGGCTTGAACAAGATCAACACCACCATTCAGTCCTCGGGCGAGATTATCGACGCACTGGGCACGCGCGCCGATGACATTGGCAAGATTATCGAGGTAATTGACGACCTGGCAGAACAGACCAATCTGCTGGCCCTGAATGCGGCCATCGAAGCGGCGCGCGCGGGCGAGCACGGCCTGGGCTTCGCCGTCGTGGCTGATGAGGTTCGCAAGCTGGCGGAAAAGTCGGCGCAATCTACCAAGGAGATTTCCGAGCTGATCCAAAGCATTCAGAAAGAGGCACGCAAGGCGGTCGAGAACATGGACCGCAGCACCGACATAGTGAACGAAGGCTTGAATTTGGGCCAGGAACTGAATGCCGCGTTGCGCAAGATTTCCAACGTGGTGACCGAAGTCTATAAGTTCGCGCAGGAAATCGGCGCAGCCACCAACGAGCAATCGCACGGCTCATCGCAGATTGCGCGGGCGACCACACGCCTGAACGAAATCACTCATGAGATCAATTCGGCGGTCGAGGAGCAGGCTTCCGGCGCGCAGGCCGTGGTCAAGGCCATGGAG
>QIAS01000559.1:1194-2891 GCA_003225615.1 Acidobacteriota bacterium
GATGTCGCGAGAACTGTTGGAGTCTATGGACCGCTTTGCCCTGCGCAACAGCGAACCGATGCGAGTGGGGGCCAGGGACGACAAGCCCGCCACCCGGCCCGGCGCTCGCCATGCTGCCGCCGGCTCGCAAGGCTGAAGCGTAACCAAAATGAGCCCTGAAGTTCACATTGTCGGCTTTAAGGTGGGACGCGAGACTTATGGCGTTCCTATCACGTCGTTGCACGAAATCGTGCGCGTGCCAGAGATTACCGCCGTTCCTGACGCCCCGGAGTACATGGAAGGCGTCATTAACCTACGCGGAAAGATTGTTTCGGTTATCGACTTGCGCAAGCGCTTTGGTGAGAAGCAGACGGTCTCCAACCGCCGCAACCGCATTCTTGTGGTCGAGCACAATGGACGTCTTTGCGGCTTGATCGTGGATTCCGCTTCCGAAGTCCTGAAAATTCCCACCTCACATATCGAACCGCCTCCGACCGTATTCCAGGAGGGCGGCCTCAATTGTGTGACCGGGCTGGGCAAGTACAACGGACGTCTGATTGTGCTGCTGGATATGAACAAGCTGCTCAGCCACGGCGGAGCGGCGCAGAAGAACGGATCGGACGAGAGGGTCGCGGCCAAGCCGGAGGTACGCGGCGCCGCCGCACGCTGACGGCAGGGATCGAAACTCCATGAGCTCAGTACCCGTGCTGACCGAAGCGGAACTCAAACTGTTGCAGGCGCTCGTTTACCAGGAATGCGGCATGCATTTTGACGAGCGGCGCACGCACTTTTTGCAGGACCGCCTGCAGCGCCGCCTCAAAGAGTGCCAACTTGACTCGTTTTACAGCTATTACCGCTTGCTAATCAGTAATAAAGGCAAGGATGAGCTATCGCGGCTGCTGGAGAACCTTACTGTCAACGAAACCAGTTTCTTCCGCAACAAGGCCCAGATGGATCTGTTCCACAAGCACGTACTCGAAGAGATCCTGCATCGCAAACAGGAGCGCCGCGACTTCACCCTTCGTATCTGGAGCGCAGGCTGCTCCACCGGCCAGGAACCGTACACCCTGGCCATGATGGTCGCCGACGGGCTCGCCTACTACTACCTGCGGAATCCCTTGCCTTATGACATGCCTCTTCCCAAGCCGCTGATTCCACCGCCCTGGAAAGTGGAAATTACGGCCAGCGACATCAGCTATTCCGTCCTGCGAGCCGGCCAGGAAGGCATCTACACGGAAGCGCAGATGAGCGCGGTGGATTACAGCTACCGCCTTCGCTACTTCGACAAAGTCGGAGATCGCTATGCGATCAAAAAAGCGCTCAAAGAAATCGTTCATTTCGACTTTCACAACCTGAAGACCGAA
Organism: Acidobacteriota bacterium; assembly: GCA_003225615.1. Lineage (GTDB taxonomy): Bacteria > Acidobacteriota > Terriglobia > Terriglobales > Acidobacteriaceae > QIAS01. The sequence goes on from QIAS01000559.1 coordinate 2,538, forward strand.
TACCTGCCCCAGCGCAATGATGTGATTTTTTGCCGCAACGTGATGATGTATTTCGATGAGCCGGAACAGCGGCGGCTGGTGGATAAATTCCACCGCTGCCTTAACTCCGACGGTTACCTGTTTGTGGGACATGCCGAGAGCCTTCTGGGGTTGACGGAAAAATTCCAGATGGTGCACCGTGACAGCGGCACCGCCTACCAACGAGTTGAGGTGAAATCGTGAGCCAGTCCGATGAGCGCATGGCCGAATTGCGGGAAATCTTCTTTGAGAGCGCGCAGGAACTGCTGCAAGCGCTGAATGAGCAGGCTCTCAAGCTGGAGAAATCACCCCAAGATGCGGAAACCGTGCGCACTA
>QIAS01000548.1:0-1272 GCA_003225615.1 Acidobacteriota bacterium
GAGTTCGCGTCCACCGGTTTCGTTCAGGTCAGCGATGAGCACGGTGGCGCCCTCGCGGGCCAAGAGGAAGGACGTGGCACGCCCAATCCCCGAAGCACCGCCGGTAACAATGGCGACCTTGTTTTCTAGAAGTCCTCGGGTCGGGGCTTTGAAAGAATTCATTGGTTCGCGAACGGGTGCAGATTTCGCTCGCCCCTCCAGGGCTGTGTTGCGAGTGGTTGCCTTACACGTCTTCGGCTGAGCGCCATTATCATTTCGAATTCCCGATGCTTGATCACCGACCTGCTAAGCTGCCTGCCGTTTCCGCGCCATCGATTGTATACACGTGACCCGTCATGTAGGCGGCGTCGTCGGAGGCCAGGAATGCGAATAGGGCGGCAATCTCCTCGGGCTTGGCATGACGGCGTAGCGGGATTTTGTTATTCACCTGCTGCAGCATCTCGTCGGTGTATTCGGCGCGCTGCATGGGGGTGAGTACGTATCCGGGGGCCACGGCACAAACACGAATTTGCGGCGCCAGTTCGAGCGCCATGGAGCGGGTCAGCTCAATGACCCCGGCTTTGGTGGCATTGTAATCGGCATAATATGGGTAACCCATGATCCCGTTGGTAGAGGCGGTTTGCAGAATCACACCGCCCTCTCGCTCGCACATGTGCCGGGCTGCAGTTTGGGCGACGTAGAACACCCCCGTCAGATTTACTGCGATGACTTTGTCCCACTCTTGGGGAGTGATGTCGAGGAAGTTGTGGCGAATGCTGATGCCGGCATTGTTGATGAGCCCATGATCCGAACCGCGTCGTCAAAGGCTGCCCGTACCTGCTTGAGGTTAGAAACATCGGCATCCAGGGTTCCAGCCAGATCGGGCAATTGCCGCTGGATTTGCTGCCGTGCCTTGGCGTCGCGGTCGAGCACACAGACGGCTGAGCCTTCTTCGAGGAAACGGGCTGCTGTTGCCGCTCCAATTCCGCTTGCCCCGCCAGTTATGAGGATGCGCTTGCCGGTGAGACCCCGCATTAAACCTCCGATTATCGGGACGGGAGATTTTAGCAGGAAGAGTAGATGGGCTTCCGGCGTTGTCCTGGATTGGTAGTTGGTGAGGAGTTTTCGCTTGGCGACAGACATTCTCACCACAGCCCGTGCTGAGAACTCCCAAGCGGGACAGTGGAGCGGCATGCCGAGACGGGGTCCCTCGGCTTCGCTCGGGATGACAGTTCAAATATTGTTTCGTCGTGCTGCTTCAGATTGGCTTGTAGCCGCGGAAAAGATAGATCA
>QIAS01000548.1:1287-2979 GCA_003225615.1 Acidobacteriota bacterium
AGAATGATCACCACCATAAGTTCCAGGACGAAGGCGCGGCTCTGGTGGAATTGGTCCACCATGAATCGATAGAGTTGCTCGGCCGTCTGCACCTTTTGGTTGACGAGGTCCTTATAGTCGGGCACGCCAACCTTGGACGCCGCGAGCTTGTAAAGTCGGGCCGAGAACATGTCGCTTAGAAACTTGATTGCGTTATCCACACGCTCTGTCAGTTCTGTCACTTCCAGCAAGACGGTGTGCAGTTTGGAGGCTTGGCGGGCGGTTTTCCAGCGGGTGAGCACACCGGTTCCGCCATGTTCCAGAAATTCGTATACACCTTCCAGTTGCCGGGTCAGCAGTTCGTCATAATGGCGGAATTCCAATAGCTGCGAATTGGCATATTCGAGTAACTGGATGGCGGTCTCGGCGCCGGTGATGGTGTCGTAAACGAAGGCTGCGTTCCAGCCGATAACGGCGAGATCGTTTGGATAGTAGGAAATGCGCGACTGTAAGATTTCCTGGCGCTCGCCTTCGGACAATTGCATGGTTTCGCCACGGACGATTTGCGAAATGCGTTGTCCCTCGGTCGCGAGCAGCTCAGAAGCTGATGGCGAGCCGGCGACCTCCCGCACGTGGAAGATGAAGTAGTCCTCGTGCAGCCACTCGCGATAAGGCTTCACCATGGCAGGAGCCGCCAATTCGAGCTTTTTGGTGACGATCAAACTGGCAAAGCTGGTGAAGTCCGTATCCCATACCCAGCGGCTCGCCAGGCGCACCAGCGTGTCCCAATCTCCGGAAAACGGCAGCTCGAACACAACGCTGACCACGCCGTAGTCGTAATACTTGATTTGGCCGTCCAGCCGTTCGCCGCTGTCGAGGACCAGCGGTTCGACCGGTTCTACGACGGGCGGACGTTTGTAGCGGACATATCCCGGGGCGGGATGCTTGAAGCTGGGGGCCTGCACGGTGCGGGCCCCGAAAATGTCACGTAGTTTATCGAGGCGAATCTCCTCGCATACGTCAAACTGGATGAACACCAGGACGGAGCCGTGAAGAGACTTTTCTCCGGCTTGCGCCGCCGGAGAGGACTTCGTGACCGGACTAGCTTGCTCTCGTGCCGATTCTGTTATGAGGGCGGAACTGGTTTCTGGTGCCATGATCTGCCTACTTCCCGTGAGGGCGCGCACCGGGAAAGTCTTTCAAGACGTCCCTAGAGGCCGTCGGTGGGGCTGCGATATTGTCCCAAAATCGGAGATTTATGGCCAGTAGGCGGAAGGTTAATACAAGCAAGTTGTTTATTTTCAGCTACTTCGATTGGCCAGCCATAGCAGAATACCCAGAATTGCAGCACCCCCGACAGCTGCCCCCGCACGCTTCATCGAAGTCTCCACGTCTGAGCGCTGGCGCTCCACTGAGCTGGTTTCCGGATAAGGTTCATCTGCAGCATCACGATCGGAATGGAGCGCCATCTGGATCACTTCCGCCAGATGCAGAGCGTGGCGGTTCGTGCCCTGGGCAATCTGCTCGCGGCAACTGAACCCGTCAGCGATCACCAGCCAGCTGGGAGGAGCTTTGCGAATGGCGGGCAGGAGTTCCAGTTCACCAATTGCGGCTGAGACCTCATATTTGTCATGTTCGAAACCAAACGACCCTGCCATGCCGCAGCAGCCCGGCGCAGGCGATTGGAAATCGATCTCCATACGGTGCAGAACT
>QIAS01000364.1 GCA_003225615.1 Acidobacteriota bacterium
TGCCGAGCCTGCGGCGACCGTCGCCGAGCCGATAGCGCCGGCTGCGGTCAGCCCGTCAGCCCCTCACGCCGCTGCTTCCGCTCCCAAAACCGGACCCAAGAAGCCACATCTGCAACCCGACGGCAAGCGGGATAACACGGTACAAAAGATCAACAAGCTCGACGTCAAAGGGCGCATTCAGCTAGCCATGAAAGGCAGCAAGGAAGAGCGTTCCATCCTGATTCGTGACGGCACCAAGATCGTCGCCTTAGCCGTGCTCGAATCTCCCAAGGTCAGCGACGGCGAGGTGGAACACTTTGCCGCCCAGAAAAACGTGCTGGAAGCCGTGTTGCGCGCTATTCCCATGAAGCGCCGTTTCGCCAAACAATACGGCGTACTGCGCAGCTTGGTAGCTAATCCCCGCACCCCACTCGACGTGTCCCTCGGCTTGATGAAGCACATGCTGGTGCAGGATCTGAAGAACCTCTCCGGCAACAAAGAAATCTCCGATACGGTCCGGAAGCTCGCCCTGAAAATGTTCAAGCAGAAAATGGAGACCACAAAAAAGGATTAGTGTGGCGTGAAATAAAGGGTTTCTCTTCAGGCGAAACGCGCGCGGTGCTCCTTCAGGATGCAGCGGTCCATTACCACGAAAATCCCTGCCTGGCGGGCTTTTTGCGCGGCGGCTTCATTGATTACGTCTTCCTGGAGCCAGATAGCCTTCACCTTGATCTGGATGGCCTGCTCGACAATTTCGCCGACGTATTCCGGGCGCCGGAAGATATTCACAAGATCAATCTTCTGCGGTACGTCGAGCAGAGACGGATAGGATTTCTCTCCCAGAGATTCATCCACCTGAGGGTTGACAGGAATGATGCGGTAGCCCTGGCTCTGCATGTAGGCGGCGACGCCATGGCTGGGCCGCAAGGGGCTATTGGAGAGTCCGACTACAGCGATGGTTCTGGCGTGCTTGAGGAGATCAGTGATTGGGTCGGTCTGAGGCAAGGAGACCATTTGGTTCCGCAAACATTGTAATGTGGTGAGGAAAGAGAAGCCAGTTGACAGTTTGTCGGGCAAGAAGTAGGACAGTGGGATTCCATCTGTCGAATTGGAATAGCCCTACTAAGCCGCATCCGGACGCTCTGCAGCGGCGCCACGGATCGCGGCGATTAGAACCTCCGGACCTTCGAGTCCATAAACGTAGGAATCGACCTCATCAAGAGCTTGCGGCCAGCGAACATTGGTGATGCCGAGAATCCGTCCGTTGGGACAATAATGTCGAAACTCCCTCGAAACTGTGCGGCGCGCCCGGTCCGGGAGGCTGTGACACAGTAATAAGATCGCACAGTTACCCTTTTGCATTTCTGCTACGGCCTTGCTTTCCTTCGATGTGCTAACCACGTCGAATCCGGCAGCTCTTAACACGTGCTCCCTCAGCCCGAGAAGCTCCGTATTCCCTCCTACCGAAAGCACGACTTGATCGTCATTTGACACGACCCGGTTGGATGACCCATCGGGAGAATAAGTTGGTTCCGGGGTACAAGAGCGGGTCGAGACGAACTGAACCTTCAGAGATACAAATGATGCTGCTTCTTGCACCAGGTATTCACGCCCGCACCATCAGCACCGTGGCGTCATCTTGCAACCCAGCGCCGTTGGCGAAGGAACGCACATCCTGCAGGATGCTTTCCGTGCTCGCTTCCGAGCGCAGCACGTGCTGCTTCAAACGCTCGCGGCCGTACTCTTCGTCGGTGGGATTGGCGGCTTCGGTGATTCCATCACTGTAGAAGACCAGCCGGGAGTTCTCGGGAAGCTGGACCTGCATTTCGGAAAAAGATCCGTAGGCCAAGCCAAGGGGCAGACCGGTTTCATTTGGTAGAAAGCGAGCTTCTGCGCCAGACACCAGCAGCGGTGGCAAATGCCCGGCCGTGGCGAAGGTCACGGTGCGCTGCGCCGGGTTGAGCACGGCATAGATCATCGTAACGAATTTGCCGGAAGGAAAGTCTTCTACCATCAGGCGATTCAGGCGGGCCAAGACCTCGCTGGGAGTGCAGCAGGCCTCGGCTAGCGAGCGCACCATGCCTCGCGTGCTGGACATCAGCAGAGCGGCAGCCATGCCTTTACCGGAAACGTCGGCCAGCACCATGGCCCAGGATCCGTCATCCAGCGCAATGAAGTCGTACCAGTCGCCACCGACTGCCCCCGCCGGAATGCAAAGGCCGGAGACCGCAAACCCTGGAACATAGGGCGAACTTCTGGGCAGCAGGCCTTGCTGAATGACGCGGGCCTCGCGCGCATCGCGGTCCATGACTTCGTTCTGCTGGCGCTCGCGCTGGAACAGGCGCGCATTGTTCACCGCGACGGCGATGTGAGTGCAAAGCGCCTGCAGAAGTCTTAATTGTTCCTGGGGAAATGCATCCAGTTCGTGATGCGAAGCGGTAAAAACTCCGACCAGCTGCGAGCCGAGCTGCAGCGGAATAGCCACTTCCGAAAGCGTATTCGCCTCGCATGCCCGGTAATAGGGATCGAGACGAACGTCGGGCGCATAGCGCATCTGGCCCGTGGCGGCAACGTAGCCTATCATGCCTTCCTGTCCGAACTTCAGGCGGTGCCCCTTGCCATGCAAGGTGCAACCCTTCACGCCAGCAAGGACCAATTCGGCGTGGGGCTCGTCGTAAAGAAAAATTTCGGCTTCCATGCAGCCAAAAGAAACGGCCACATCGTTTACGATTTGATCTATGAGTTGATCCAGATCGAGGATCGAGGTAATTTTCTGCGCGGCCTTCTGCAGCTTGAGGAGATCCTGCACCTGGTCAACGTGCAGCTGGCGTGAGGCTGCGTGATCCGCGGTAAAGGTCGTACTTTGAGTCGCAGCCATCGAGGTGCCCTCGGTGTGGTTTAGGTGCACTAAACTTCCATTAGATCGGATGATTCAGCCTAACTTATGACTCTCTTTTTTTCTCTGGAGAAACGCGGTTAGGCGCGTCCGAACGGCGCCGTTTGATGTCTTGCAGCCGTTCCCGAATACGCTTCTCGACACCTTCATTTGTAGGTTCGTAGTAGATTCGGTCGCGCAGATTATCAGGCAGGCATTGCATGTCTGCGACTTTTTCGTCCAATTCATGGGCGTACTGGTAACCGTGACCATAACCTAAGCCCTTCATCAAACCCGTCGGCGCGTTGCGCAGATGCAGGGGCACGGGTTCGGCGGCGGTGCGCTCAACGTCCTGCTGTACCGTAGCGTAAGCGGTGTAAAGCGCGTTGGATTTGGGAGCAACAGACAAGTAAACCACCGCCTGCGCCAGCGCCAAATTGCCTTCCGGCATTCCGATGAAGTCAACTGCGTCCCGGGCCGCCATACAGAGGGAAAGTGCCTGGGGATCGGCCAGGCCGATATCTTCGACGGCCATGCGGACTACGCGCCGCGCAATGTATAGGGGATCTTCACCCGCCTCCAACATGCGTCCCAACCAGTAGAGCGCGGCATCAACATCGCTGTTGCGCACCGATTTGTGCAGCGCTGAAATCAGGTTGTAATGCTCTTCGCCAGTTTTGTCGTAGAGCAGAACGCGTTTCTGCAAAGCATCGTGCACGATCTCATCCGTGATCTCCGCGCCGACTTCTTTGCCCTCGCGGTCGCGGGCCAGAGTGGCCGCGACTTCAAGCACGTTGTAGGCACTGCGGGCGTCGCCGCTGGAGTAGGCCGCGATCTTTTTCAGCACGTCATCACTTGCCTTCAGCTTAAGTGCTCCTGAACCACGTTCCACATCCGCCAGGGCACGCTTAAGCAGCAGCACAATTTGATCTTCGGTGAGCGGCCTCAGCACATAGACGCGGCAGCGGGAGAGCAGCGCGGAGATGACCTCGAAGGAGGGATTCTCCGTAGTGGCGCCAATCAGCCGGATGTTTCCTTTCTCCACGTGAGGCAAAAATGCGTCCTGCTGCGCTTTGTTGAAACGATGGATTTCATCAATGAAGACGATGGTCCGGGTGCCGTACTGGCGGGCGCGTTCCGCGTCAGCCATGACCTGCTTGATTTCCTTTATGCCGGTCAGCACGGCAGAAAACTCAATGAACTCCGCTTTCGTCATGCGAGCAATAATTTGAGCTAGAGTGGTTTTTCCGGTGCCCGGAGGTCCCCAGAAAATGAGAGAGCCGGTGTCATCGCGCTCAATCTGAGTTTGCAGCGGCTTGCCAGGGCCGATCAGATGTTCCTGACCAACGAACTCGTCGAGCGTTCGCGGACGCATGCGGTCGGCCAGCGGACGGGTGCGATCGGCGTCAGGGCTCGGGATGGGTTGAAATAAACTCATGGGATTGGAAAATTGTTGATTATTGATTTTTGATTGTTGAATGAAAGGCGCGGACTAGTGGCATCTGCTTTTCTCTCCTCGTCGTCGGCGCGCCTCCACTCGCGCGGAAACAAATCAACAATCGCAAATCAATAATCAACAATTCAGCTCTTCCTTTGGCGCGCGGCCTCGTAGAGAACAATGCTCGCCGCGACGCCGGCATTCAAGGATTCCACCTTGGGCGAGTGCGGAATAGCAACAACATCATCTACCTTTGCCAGCAACTCTCGTCCTATTCCCGCTCCTTCGCTGCCAACCAAGACGGCAACCTGGCCTGTAAAATTTGCCTGCTCCAGCGGGATTCCTTTATGCGATGAGGTCGCGAGCACGCGAAACCCATGCTCACGCAATCGAGGAATGATCTCCGCCAGTTTTACCCGAGCCGCCGGAACTCGAAACACCGATCCCGCTGAAGCCCGCACTACCTTCGAATTAAACGGGCTCACGGTGCCTTCGCCTAGAAGCACTCCGCCCGCCTCAAATGCTTCCGTAGAACGTAAGATTGTTCCCAAGTTTCCGGGATCCTGCACTCCTGCAATTCCGATGAGGAGGCCGGGCTTCTCGAGCAGGGTGTCCACCGAACTTTCCCGCAGACGTACCAACGCCGCAACCCCCTGGGGAGTCTCACTCGGAACAGCGCCGGCAAATAATTTATCGGGGAGCATGAGCGTTTCCACATGCGCCCCGATCTGCGGCAACAGGCGCTCTGCTTTGGGGCCGGCCGATTCGCTGAAGAAGACAGCGCGAAACCGCAGTCCGCTGCGAATGGCTTCTTCAATAATTCGCAATCCTTCAATTGCACAGTAGCCGTCGGTAGTCAGTTCAGCGCGGGCAAACGCTTGCCGTAACTCTTTAACCAGCGCGTTGTGTTTTCCCTCGATGCGCCGCAAGCGTTGCGGCGTCGTGCCCACAGGCTTGCTGGCGGTTTTATCAGCCATTTTGCCAACCCGCACCAGCATACTAGAAGCGATGCGCGAAAGCGCTTTCACCACGCCGCGTTTCTGTTTGGGTGGTTTCCTGTCTCAAACTTTGGGCCGAAGCAGTTCCTCGATGTCCCCCAGCTTGTCGCCTAAGGAGTTCAGCTTGTGCGCGAGGCCCTGGATTTCCGTGTGGGCGCGGCGGTTGACGTCGTAGTCCAGTTCGCCGCGCAGCCGGTCTTTTTTGTCTTGACGGTTCTGGCTCATCATGATCACCGGCGCCTGGATGGCGGCCAGCATGGAGAGAAACAGGTTTAGCAAGATAAATGGGTAGGGATCCCACGACCTCCGGCCCAGCGTCACATTGACAGCGGTATAGATAATCATGAACAGGGCAAAAAGAGAGATGAAAGTCCAAGAACCTCCGAAGGAGGCGACGGAGTCCGCGATTTGCTCCCCAGCCGTCGCCTGTTCCTCGATAACTTCGTTGGGATGTCGATTGGCGCGGATGCGGACCAGTTGCTGGGCGGAGTGGAATTGGTGCCCGAGCACGGCCAGCATATCCATGCCCGCATGCGGCTTTCTCTGCAAGAGGACCAGAATGTCATTGCGATCCACTTCGATACAGACAGTCCGTCTCGTGCGGAATCTGCTCCAGCATGGAAGCGAAGCCGAAGAATTCGCCTGGTGCAGGCTCCTGGACGACAACTTCCTGGTGGTCTTCATCCACCGTGGTGACGCGCACTCGACCGGAGACCACGACATAGGCGCGCCCGCCCGCATCGCCGATCTTGTAGATGCGTTGCCGGGGAGAAAATGTTTTTAGTTCGACCTGGCTGGCCAGGACAGCACTTTCGTCATCGTCGAGCCGGGCGAAGAGGGGAACTTGTTTCAGGACTTGGGGGTCGCAAGGCATAGCGGTCTCCTGACGTATTTTTCAAGAGTTTAAGGGTTCGGGCGGATTCACCTCAAACAATCAATAAGATGCAGCGCTTCTACTCGGCTTGCAGCACTTCGCCGTGTTATGTTAGCTTTCGCCGTTCCCAAAGATAAAAGACAGGTAACTCCACTTGCGCCCGGAAATTCTTAAACTTAACCATGAAACCCCGGAAGCTTCGCTGGTAAAGTATGCCGCGGAGCAGATTCGTGCTGGCGTAGTGCTAGGCATGCCGACTGACACTTTTTACGGCTTGGCGGCCGATCCTTTCAACCTGCGTGCGGTCGAGCGTGTGTACGAGATCAAGACGCGTTCCCGCCACAAACCCCTCTCGTTGCTGATCGAAAGTGTGGACCAGGCGGAAGATCTCACCCGTCCGCTGCCGGAGGAATTCTACAAACTGGCGCGCCGGTTTTGGCCGGGGCCGCTGACCATCATTGTCCAAGCCGCGTCGCGCTTGCCGCTCAAAGTCACAGCGAATACCGGCAACGTGGCGCTTCGAGTGCCCTCGGCTAAGATTCCGCTAGCCGTTATCAAGGCTGCCGGAATACCCATCACGGCGACTTCGGCCAACCTGAGCGGAGCCGCTGAGTGTACCACCGCGGTACAGGTGCGCGATCAACTGCGGGATCGCATTTCCATTATTCTGGACGGTGGTACTTCGCCCCGCGACATTGCTTCGACTATTGTCGATCTCACCGACAGTGACGCTCGCTGGTCGGTGCTGCGCGAGGGCGCCATTCCTGCCCAGGAGATCTCTGAATTTTTTGCCCAGGGATGAATGAGGTTCGATCTTTGCGGCGGCACTGGATCCTGTGGTCGGTCGCCGCGCTGTTAGCGGTTGCGGCAGTCTGCCTGATTCTAATCTCGGCAAAAATTGTGCGCGAGGCCTCGCGCGAAGAAGTGCGTCCGGTGGACGCGATCGTCGTGTTTGGCGCTGCTGAATATGCCGGGCGTCCGTCTCCGGTGTTGCGGGCGCGGCTGGATCATGCTTTTGACTTATTCCAGCAGGGAGTGGCCCCCGTTGTCATCACCACCGGAGGCTCCGGGGAAGATCCAAACTACAGCGAGGGAGGGGTTGGCCGCGACTACCTGATGCGGCGTGGCATCCCTGAGCGCAACCTGATTGCAGAAACGCAGAGCTCGGACAGCGCCCAATCCGCACAGCGAGTGGCTGTCATCATGCGGGCCAATGGCATGCACACTTGTTTAGCGGTCAGCGACGAGTACCACGTCTTCCGGATTAAACGGTTACTTGAAGACCAGGGACTCCACGTGTATGTGGCTCCTCGCCTCGGCTCGCGCCCGCACACGCGCTGGCAACGCGCTATGGCCGTGCTGCGGGAATCGGTCAGCTATTTGCTTTGGCGGCTGCATGTGCCGGTGTGAAGGACTGTACCCAGTACCGGGTGCCGAATACCGAGAAAAGCACGCCCGGGTTCGTTATAAGAAAGGCCGAATATCTCAGCATGGCATTCATTCAGTACTTCGTCATTGATACTGATCTTGCGCCTTTCTGCGCCGACTGTTCATCTGACATTATGTTCGACTTCTGGAGGCGGGCATGAGTGATCTGCGTTATCCGATTGGAAAGTTCATATTTGACGGGGCCACAGAGAAGCAGCGAAATCAATTCATTGATGACATCGAGCAGGCTCCACCGAATTTGCGGACGGCTGTAGCTGGCCTTTCTGCAGAGGAACTCGATACACCCTATCGTCCGGGAGGGTGGACGGTGCGCCAGGTTGTGCATCACGTTCCGGACAGCCACATCAATTCGTACGTGCGCTTTAAGCTTGCATTGACCGAGGGCGAACCAACCATCAAGCCTTACCAGGAAGATCGCTGGGCTGAGCTGGGGGAGGCGCGTTCAGCTCCGATTGAGGTATCGCTGGCTCTGCTGGAGGCGTTACATAAACGTTGGGTACTGATGCTGCGATCTATTAAGAACGAGGATTGGAAGCGTTCTTTTCGTCATCCTGAGTTGGGCCTGGTCAGCTTGGAGAAGAATTTGGCGCTCTATGCCTGGCACGGCAAGCATCACGTGGCGCATATAACCGGATTGCGAACGCGGATGGGTTGGTAGGAAGGTCCTCCGTCGAAACTCGCTACTCTGTTAGCGGACTAATGCCATAATCCGCACTGGACCGCCCGATCCACCCGCCAGCTTCATGGGTGCAACCACCGCCATCGTGCCCGTAGCCGGTGTCCGATCGAGATTGGCTACGTTCTCCAGGTGATAAAGTCCGTGTCCCAAACTGTACTGATGCACCTCAAAATTCTTCGACGGCCCGTAATCTATGCTTAGCGTATCAATCCCCAGACCGACGACACTCCGTGCTTGTACCAGGAATTTCGCGGCTTCCAGGGAAAAGCCAGGAAAATGCATGACGCCCTTGGCATCCGCGTTGCGGTAACGATCCGCCAGGTTCCAGCGTGACTCCCAGCCGGTGTTTGCCATCACGAGCGCACCAGGCGGGATCTGGCCATTGACTTCTTCCCAGCGGGCAATGTCTTGGACCGAGAGCTGGTAATCAGGATTGTTGTGTACGTTGTCGTTTATCGCGATCACGACCAGGGGCGCTACCAGTCGTTCGACAGGAATTTGGTCGACTGTCCAACTGCCCGGCGCAAAATGCGCAGGAGCATCAATGTGGGTGCCAAAATGCTCGGGCAGAGAAATGTTGCGGGCAAAGTACTTATCTTTCTCGATGGTTGCTACCGTTCTTACCTGATATGCGGCATTCTCTCCAGCTTCGTAGGTGGGTACGTTCGGGTTAACCGTATGGGTCAGGTCGATCACTCCGCGAAAGCCGACGGGCGAGCTGGCATCCGGATGCCGTTGCGCAAACAGGAACAACGCTAGTGCGAATACATAACCGATGATGAAAGTTTTGAATTTCATTAATTCCTGCGGAGCTTCCGTTTCTGTGTGACGAACGGAAGGAGCTCTGGCACCTAATTGGGATGCCTGTTTGTGCTCCCTGGTTTCTGATTTTCATTCTCGCGTCCGGCCGAAAAAGGTTCAACGAACCGAGGGACATGGCCACAGGTTATGAGGAAATGTTGGCCATGATTTAAGAGAAGCTGGATTCCCTCAGTGCAGCAACCTGACCAAGAGCGCCGCGGCGCCGGCGGCGATCAGCGTACTTAGAAAATTGACCGCGTCGTTGTTGAGAATGCCTTTACGTTCCAACGCTGCTCCGAGAAGACTGTCGGCTATCATCCCCAGAACCGCGGACAGGGTGACGATCCAAAACCACTGCCAGGTAAGAAGACCAACAGCAAGACAAACCAAGCTGATGGCGGTAGCGGCGAGAACACCGGCAATTGTGCCCGGGAAACTGATGCCGCCATCGGTCCCGGCCGGTACTTCCTCCCAGGTCGTAATCAGCACGGCGCGTTCTTTGGAGGCCTGTCCATATTCGCTGGAGACGGTGTCCGCGGCAGCTTCGCCTAGCGCCGCCGCGACTGCCGCGATGAAAATTGGAGCGCTCGTAATGCCGTAGAGTAGGGCGGCAAAAGCTGCCATTCCCAAATTCGCCAGCACTTGCGAAGCAGTCCTGCCATCTTTTTTTTCGGCCGTGCCTCTTTGCTCTTTGCGGGCGTAACCCAATCGCGTCGTCAGCCAAGCGAGAAGAAAAACGCAGACGAGCGCGATAAAAGCGCCAGGGCCGAGCGCGAGATAGAGAATAAAAGAAACTACCGCGCCCGCTACGCTTCCCGTTGAGCTGACACCTCGAATCAGGCGGGCGAGGGTAGCAAAGGCGAGCGTGATCAGGACCGCCATCGCCAAGCGACGAGCACCGGGTAGGACCATGCCCAGCAAAACGAAATGGAGCCGGTAAAAGGCGGGGAACATTGCTGCTTTCCCCGGCACACCACAACTCATGGTGCTGCTACAATCTACACTACATTCCCTCGTGCTTTTTCTTGGTGTTCCCCCACTCTGGGTTACTGCATCCAATTCCAGTTTGTGGGTTAGACTCAGTACTCTGGCGCGGCTCTGGCGCCTAACTGACTTGGGGTGAACTACTATGGCGGCCTCCGTCTGGTCTGGTTATCTTACCTTCGGTTTGATTTCTATGCCGGTCCGTCTTTTCTCCGGCGCTCGCGGTTCCAGCATTTCCTTCAACATGCTGCATCGTACTGACCTGCGGCGGATCAAGCAGCAGCTGATCTGTTCTGAGGAAGGCACACCTGTCAGCCGCGACGAAATCGTCAAGGGCTACGAGTATCGCAAGGATGAGTACGTCGTTATCGAGCCCGAAGAAATTAAGAAGATCGAGCCCAAGACCGCGAAGGCGATGGAGATTCTCGAATTCGTGAAAGCCAGTGAAGTAGACCCGGTGTATTTCGAGTCTTCCTACTTCATGGTTCCAGAAGAAGCCGGCCGCCGGCCCTATGCACTGCTCACCAAGGCTCTGGAGGAAAGTGAGTTCTACGGAATCGCCAAGCTCACCATGCACAATCGCGAGTACACGGTATTCATTCGCCCCCACGAAGGTGGACTGATGCTGCACACCATGTACTACGCTGAGGAGGTCCGCAAAGTAAAAGAGTTTGGCGCTCCCGACGTCGAACTCAAAGAGCAGGAAGTTAAAGTTGCACATCAACTGATCGAAGCCCTGGCGGACGAATGGAATCCGGAGAAGTATCACGACGAGTTCCAGGAAAACTTGAAGAAACTCATCGAAACCAAGTTGGAAGGCGGACAAATCGCCGAGGTCGAAAAGCCAAAGAAGCTGGCGCCGGTGGTGGATCTAATGTCGGCCCTGAAGCAAAGCCTGGCACAGACGGAAGGAAGAAAGAAGCCAGCGGCTGCGGCTACCGCGGCACGGGAAGCCGCTCCTGCGCGCAAGCCGGGCCGAAAGAGGGCGTGAGAAAACCGCAGTTGGCAGTTGGCAC
>QIAS01000549.1:0-1576 GCA_003225615.1 Acidobacteriota bacterium
CATCAATCTTCTGGACGGCATCGTGGAGCGCGGATTCGACGGTAGGAATATCGGTTTCCGCGTCTTCTTCAATCCCGGCGCAATCAACATCGCTAATCCGTTCCCAGGTTTGACTCCGCAACAGGCTCACGACCAGTTCTTCGGTCCTCCGCAGGACCCGCTGGGGGCACTCGACAACAATTTGCGCACGCCCTACGTGCAGTACTGGTCCGGTGGCTTTCAGTGGGATCTCAGCAAGGGCTTCGTGCTGAGCGTGGATGGCGTTCACTCTCTCGGACTCAAGGGCATTCTTTCACGAGACATCAATGTTGACCCCGCTTTCAACGTAGCGGTGCCGGCAGCGCCGCTGTGCCAGCAGTTCGGGATGTCGGTTTGTAGTCAGTTTGGGGCGACTACCTGGATCAGCAACGGCGATACTCTGAAGTACAACGCCTTCATCATCGCGTTGAACAAAAGCTTGTCGCAACGCTTCCAGCTCAACACGTCCTACACATTATCGAAAGCCGAAAACCTCTACAACGAAACCGTGGGTTCAGGTGGAGACAACCTCTCCAATCCGTTCAATTACCAGGCCGACCAGGGAGCCGCCGTCACTGACCAGCGGCATCGCTTCATCTTCAGCGCGATCGTCGACCCGAGTCACTTGCCTCCGTTCTTTGGCAACGGGTGGGAGGTAGCCCTGATTTCCAGCTATAACACGCCACTACCCTACGACATTACCGTGGGCACCCAGTCCGATGGGATTACCCCGCTGCGTCCGGTGGGAATTACCCGCAACGACGGTAACCGTGCATCGCAATCCACATTGTTGGCAGATATCAATGCGTATCGTGCCAGCCAGGGATTGCCTCTCATTAACCGGCAACTGACGCCGAATGATCTGAACTTCCGCTCCACCGACCTGCGGCTCAGCCGGACGATTGCGCTCGGCGAGCGCTTCCGGGTTCGCTTGCAGGGTGAGGTGTTCAACCTCCTCAACTCTCCCAACTTCATCTCGAACAGCGGGCATGCCGGGTTCGGCGTGTCTGGAATTGTGGGGGATGCGAATTCGTCGTCGGTTGGCTTACCGACTTCCACGCCTGGTGTGCTCGGCGTCGGGGGGCCTAGAGCGTTCCAGTTGTCGGCGCGGGTATCGTTCTGATACCAAGCCGCCGAGGGCCAACGTGGACGCTCCGGCCACCGCCGTTCGATCTAGTGTAGAAGAGGTCAAAGGGACCGAACCTTATTCCGTCCGAAGGAATGGGTGACTATGCCGCGACAAATCATCCTTCTTGTTTTGATGGTGAGCGCTTTGACAAGCGCCAATAGTCAGAAAGCCTCGCCTACCATCATCGATCTCACGGACACTATCCGTGTCGGGATGGTCGAAGACTCCATTGGTGATGCGGCGATGAAGGCGTTCGGGATCGACGAAGTTTCCATGAGTCCCGAGATGACTTTCCAAAAGACCACCGGACGATCCACGCGGATTTGTCTTTCCAGTCAGATTGGAACCCACATGGACGCCGGGGCGCATGCCGACCCGGATGGTTGGCCGGCCCATGAGGCTCCGCTGGATCACTTGATTGTTCCGGGG
>QIAS01000549.1:1781-2486 GCA_003225615.1 Acidobacteriota bacterium
CGCGCAAACACTCGATGAACCCGGCGAACCAGAAGCAGGCATGGCCGGTTCACAAAATACTGCTCCGGCCGCACATCCCGATTGTTGAGGGCCTCACCAATCTCGACAAACTGGTCGGAAAGAAATTCCAGTTTATTGGACTTCCCCTGAAGATTGACGGAATCGACGGCGCCCCGGTTCGCGCACTGGCTGTACTAGATTAAGCGCGAGGGAGCCGGAGCAATGGCTGCCGATCCCGCAGCAAGGAACAATGCCGATTGGGCGAGCTGAGAAACTAAGTCTCCGAACCTTTCTAGTGCTTTGGGCCGTGGCAGTGCTTGCGGCGACTTCCGTCGCCCAGGACGCGCTCATTCACGTGGGACATCTTATCGACCCCGGAAGTAATACGGTCTTACAACACCAGTCAATCCTAGTCGGTGCGGGCAAGATTAATGCAATAAGTGAGAACCTTCAAGCGCCCGCTGGCGTTCAGGTCATCGAACTTTCTGACGCATGGGTTCTGCCTGGGCTCGGCGATGCCCACCAGCACATCACCATGGATTTTCCGCCCGCGCCGGCAAAAGGCTCGGTATGGGAAGGCCTTCGATTGAATCAGAGTACGGCGGAGCGCACCCTGCGCGGGATTCGCAATGCCGGGGCGCTCCTCGCGGCCGGGTTCACGATGATGCGTGATGTAGGCAACGCAGCCGAGTATGCCGATACTGA
>QIAS01000549.1:2527-3097 GCA_003225615.1 Acidobacteriota bacterium
CGGAAAGATCATCACGCCTTTTGGGGGACAGAATCCTGGCGCCGCGCCGGAGCGCGGGACATGGTGGCACGACGAATACATCGACGTAGACAGCCCCGAGCAAATGCGAGCGGCAGTGCGTCGCAACATTTATTACGGAGCCACGGTTATCAAGCTGGCAGCGGACTCGAACGCGTATCACTTCAGCGAAGAGCAGGTCCGCGCGGCTGTGGACGAAGCACACCGGGCCGGCTTGACGGTCGCCGTTCACGTTTATGGTGGCGAGGCGGCCCGCAACGTCATTCTTGGCGGAGTCGACTCACTCGAACACGGCTATGAGTTGACCGACGAATTGCTTGATCTGATGAAGCAGAAGGGCACGTACCTGGTGGCAACTGAGATGTCAGCCCAGAACGCGATGATGTTGTTTGGCGATATAGGGATGGACGCGAAGACGTTTCACGAACGTAGCCTGCAAAGGCTCCAGCGAGCATACGGGCACGGCGTCAAGATGGCCTTCGGCACCGACGCCAGTTTGGACCTTACTGACAGCCCGCGGGCGAACCAGATCCTGCAGCAGGCGGAAACCTG
>QIAS01000365.1 GCA_003225615.1 Acidobacteriota bacterium
TCTTTCAAAGATAGACTGACCGCATTGTCTGGAACTGGATTTACGTAGCCCAGAATCTTGGTCGCTAAGCCGCCGTAATATTCAAAACAGGTTGCGACATCATTGATGTCGTACTCGGCCTCGACAATGGGCTTCCCGCAGTTGCGCGCTTCGAGTTCGGCCAGCAGAGCCAGATTCTGGCGAATTTTATCCGCAAGCCGGAACAGCACGCGGCCTCGCTCCTGGGCGGTCGTGCTTGACCACGGGCCTTCTTCGAAGGCAGCTTTGGCAGCCGCGACAGCACGGTTGACGTCTTCAGCATTGGCATCCGGAACCTGGGCGATGACCTCTTCGCTCGCGGGATCGTAGACAGGAAATGTCTTATTGGAATTGCTGTCCACCCAGTCGCCATTGATGTACATCTGATAAGTGCGAACCTCAGTTTTTACTCCGCCCGTCGGCATATGTTTCTCCTGCAGAAAATCTTGTGAGCTTTCTCGCCTGCCCATTCTGGGCCCATACTTTACTAACGAGCCGAGCTGTGCTCGGCCGGGAGGACCGAGGCGGTCGTCCCCACGTGTTCTAGGCGCAGCGCTTTGCGCCTTCCATACACAAAAAAGAAAAATGCGGCCAGTCCCACGAAAAACAACGTGCCGCCAAACATCCACACTTCGTAGAGCCAAAGTGAGGTGATCTGCTGGGCCGGGAAAAATACCAGCGCCATCCCTAGAGTGGTGGTTACCAGGCCGCTAAGCCCAGCTGCGGCCAATGTGACTTTGCCGTACCGTCCCTTGACTGCGGTTTCCGTCAAAGCAAATTTGAGCAAGGCGCCGAACATATAAAGAAATGGCGCCAACTGCAGCACCACCGCTAACGACAAAAGTTTCTGGAATGTTGCCTGCACGCTCTCGCCACCCAGAAAGTTAACGACCACGAGGCAGGCGGAAACGATGGCCTGAACAATCAACGCTGCGTAAGGGGTCGCGTACTGCGGGTGAAGCTTGCCCAGCCATGAGGGCATATAAGAGTCGAGCCCGGCAACAAATGGAATGCGAGCGGAACCGCCCATCCACGCAGACCCGATGCCGGCAATCGAGAAGCTCAGCATAAGCGCGAAAGGCGCGATGATCCAACTCAGCCCCACTCGGCCTGCCATGTGGCCCACGGCTTGCACGATGCCTTGCAGCACACTGATCTCGTTCTTACGGATGGCGACCAGCAATATCAGTGTGACTGCGATGTAGAGGAATCCGGAGATCACGCCACCCCACGCCACCGCTCCCGGAAGCGTGCGTTCCGGATGCCGGATCTCATCACCCATCACGGATGCCAGTTCCAGGCCCACCAGCCCAAAGCAAATTATGCCGAACGAATTTAGGACAAACCGGGGATTCGCAGGAATCCGAAAATCCGCCGTCGTTACCGTAGTCCCAAAGCGTAGCCAGATGAATATGCCAAGGCCGATCAGCGTAGTGGCAGCAATCGCCGTGCCGATGCCGCCGAGATTGTTGAGCCACTTTCCCACGCCCAAGCCGAGAATGTTCAAAATCGTGAGCAGCGCCAGGAGCGCCAGCGAAGCTCCCAGAGCGAAAGCTTTATTGTCGGCAAGCGACTGATGCCCCGTTCCGAGCACATAAACAGAAACGCCGACGAAATAAAGCATGACCGTCGGTACATACAGCATGTTATTGGTCCAGTAACACCAGCCGGAGAGAAAGCCATGGAAGTCGCCGAAGACTTCCTTGGCCCACAAATACACACCGCCTTCGCCGGGATAACGATGGGCAAGCTCAATCACCGCGATGCCCTGCGGCCAGAAGAACAGCAGAAGGGAGATGATCCACAGCCAAACCGTCACCCCACCGTTGGCGGCGATCGACGGCACGACATTGAGATTGAACACCGCGACGACGAAAAGTAGTACCAGGTCCCAGCGCCCGAGGACGCGCTTCAAATGAGGCGGGTTGGAGTGTTTCTCGGTCATATCGGGACATCGGGTGACCGGGTCATCGGGGAATTGAAAATCCGATCACGATCTTTTCAGATCACCAGATGTCCAGATGACCCGATGGCCCGATTTCTTAGTGTGCCGCTACTGCCGTCCGCTCCTGCTGTGCCGCCGCGAGGGCAGAGGCAATATCCTGAAATGCGGCGAGGTGCTTGTCAATGTCGGCTTCGGTGTGCTGCACGGAGATGGTCCACTGCTCGTCCCACCAGTAGGGTTGTGCCATCACGCCGCGGTTGACCATTCCAAACCAGTAATGCCGCCAAAGATCCGTGTCTACAGTTATCCAGTCGCGTTAGTTGCGAATTTCCTTCGGATAGAACATCAGCGCGCCATTGGCTCCGGCACTGGCAATATATGCTTGCAAGCCGACCTTAGCCACGGTTTTGCGATAGCCCTCGTTGAGCTTCTTGCTGAGTTTGTCCACGTGCGCGTAATTCTCGCGAGTGAGCACCTCACGGAACGTGGCGAGACCTGCCGCCATTGAAACCGGATTCGTGTTGTACGTGCCACCATGGAAGACCTTGTGTTGCGAGATCAGATCCATGACCGACTTGTGCGTACCGAAAGCCGCCAGCGGCAATCCACCGCCAATCGATTTCGCCAGGCAGATCATGTCAGGCGTCACTCCGAAATATTCGGAAGCGCCGCCCCAGCCGAGCTTTGCTCCAGTCTTGACTTCGTCGAAAATCAGCAGGGCGCCGTTCTTTGTCGCGATATCACGCAAACCTTTGAGGAAGCCGGGCTGCGGCATGCACAAACCCACGTTCATCATGATGGGCTCAAGAATGATAGCCGCGATTTCGCCGGGATTTTCCTTGAAACGCCGCTCGACGCTGGCGAGATCGTTGAATGTAGCTACAGGCACATTCGCAATACTGGCTTTGGGCACGCCTAGACCCCCGGGAACTGAGGTGGGAGCGTTGACATCCCCAAACTCGGGATCATGCGGCTTGACGCTGACCAGCGCCGTGTCGTGCAGGCCGTGGTAGCCGCCTTCGAACTTGAGAACCTTATCGCGGCCAGTAGCAGCACGAGCCAGGCGACAGCAATGCATGGTGGCTTCCGTGCCGCTATTGCCGAAACGCACCATCTCCACCGGAAAGCGCCGGCAAATTTCTTCCGCCAGCTCCCATTCCATGTCATGCGGCATACCGAACATGGTGCCGGTGCTTAAACGTTTTTCAACCGCCTTCATGACGGCCGGATGGCAATGCCCCGCCATCAGCGCGCCAAAGCAGAGATTGTGGTCGATGTATTCGTTGCCGTCGAGGTCGCGGAACTTGCTGCCGCGGGCGTCCTTCACAAACATAGGATACGGCTCGTAAGCGCGGTAGTTGCTGGCAACTCCCAACGGAATGCGCCGCAGGTTCTTTTTGTGCGCTTCCGCCGATTTCGGCGTGCGC
This sequence comes from Acidobacteriota bacterium, assembly GCA_003225615.1. Classification (GTDB taxonomy): domain Bacteria; phylum Acidobacteriota; class Terriglobia; order Terriglobales; family Acidobacteriaceae; genus QIAS01. Next base: position 3,391 of record QIAS01000365.1, read on the forward strand.
CGCTCAAACGTAGATATTTCTTTCTGCAGATCGGGGTACATCATGTCTCCAGGGAGAACTCAGGCCGTCAGGCCATTAGATTGTGCCCGGGCGGCAACAACCGCCCGGGACTTCGAGCTAGAAGAAAAATTTTAACGCAAACTGCATCAGGCGTGGATCGCGGGCCTGGGTGACTTGGCCGAACTGCGAACCGTCCGAAGTGTTGCCGTCCGGCGTGAAAAACTGCGTGTGGTTGAAGAGATTGAAGAACTCCGCGCGGAAATCAAGGTGCTTCGTCTCCGACAACGGGATGGTCTTCAGAATGGCGAAGTCTGTCTGGCTGATGTGTGGTCCGCAGCAGATGGTGCGCTTGGCGGTGCCAAGCGTCCCAAACAACGACGGATCGTAGCATCCAAACACGGGTTGCTGAGAACAGAGGTTGTTAACGTTCCCCAGGGCGTCGAAAGTCATTCTCTGTGAAACTGTTGGGATCGAAAAAGTAGTTGCCGTTAGATTGGGGCCTGAGTGTACGGAAGCGCGCTATTTGCGCGGGTTCGCCCGGCAGTTCGAAATCGAAGCTGTACATCAGCTCGTTATCCGCCAGCGACTGAATACGAATCGGGAATCCAGTCTGAAAAGTGGTAATTCCGGAAAGAGACCAACCATTGAGGACTTTGCCGGCAGCGCCGCTGTAATGGCGCAACGGCAATTCCCAGTAATAGCTGAACACGATGCGATGCCGCGCATCGAAGTTCGAGAGCGAACGGCTGATACGCGGGTCGATCGGATTTAAGATGCCCTCGAAGCTGGAGGCTTGGTCGAAGGACTTGCTGAACGTGTAAGCAGCAGTGAACTGGAGGCCATGCGCAAAGCGTTTATCGAGAGATGCCTGTAACGAGTTGTACGAGGAATTGGCAATCGTATCCTGGGCAAAGATGCTGCTAAACACAGGAATCCCGTCAGCCGGACAGCCAGTGCCGGTCAGCGGATCGCATTGCGGGGAGGAGTAACGACGTAGGCCGACAAGCGTCAAGCCGTTTGTAAGGGTAGTCCCAGCTGGGATAACTGAATTATTTTGAGCATAAGGCAGGTGAAAAGGCACTGTAAGGACCGTTCCCGCCGGAATTGTGAAGGTACTGTCGGCAAAATACTGGCCGCAGGTACCGGCGCCGAGCACGGCATTCAGATCCAAGCAGGTCTGGGGATTTCCATAATTGATGTCGTGGGTTGCCAGAAGCCGATGCCCCTGCGACCCCACATAGCCCACCTGAAGTTTCAGGTCTCTGGTTAGCTCACGCTCGATCGTGAGATTGTATTGTGCGGAATACTGACTTCGCATGTTGGGCTGAAACTGACCGAACAACAGAATGGGGCGGAACATCCCCCAGTCCACCGCCTGGTTCCGTGGCGGGTTCAGGATACCGTTAGCACCGCCCAGCGAGGGCAGGCCGAATGGATTGGGATAAGAAAAGCCCCCGCTCTGGTCGAGAAAAGGAGTGTTGAAGAAAGTATTGAACGGGAAGGTGCTTCCACCGAACGGTGGCTCGGCACTGAACTGCTCCAACACAAGCTGCTCAATCGGGTTATAGAACAGTCCCCATCCAGCTTTAAAACTGGTCTTGCCTGAGGTCCCTGGGCTCCAGGATATGCCGATTCGCGGAGCAAAGGCTTTGTAGTAGGTTTGCGTGAGGGCATTGGAAATGCCCTTATCTCCCGGGACAACCAGGCCGACCGGTGTCATGGAAGAACAGTCGGTATTTGCAGTGTTCATGCATGGAAACACCGTGCTCACCTGGCCGGGGCGGAACGTTTGCACGTGCTTACTGATGTCGGCAATGGGCGTGTTGAGTTCCCAGCGCAGGCCGTAATTCAGCGTCAGGTTCGGCTTGATCTTCCAACTGTCCTGACCAAATAGATACAGTCCTGTGCTGCGCACATTTTCCACTTGGGCTGAACCCTGCCCATAGGAACCGGGAAATCCGAGCAGGTAATCGGAAAATACGGTATCGCCAATAGGGCTATTGGTGGAGGTACCATCGACAAAGAATTCGCCGTTGACGTCGAAATAGAGAACCTGGTCAAAGCGCTGCCGGCGCACGTCGCCGCCGAATTTGAGCGAGTGGTTGCCAAGAACTTTGCTGATGCTGTCCGACCATTGAAATGAATTGCCCACTTGAGGCAGTTCACCTTCACCGTTATTGCCAATGGTGAATCCGCCGCTCACCTGAACGAAAGGAATGCCTTCTCGCGCGGCACCGAGATTAGGATGAATGCCCAGCGTGTTGTCGGGCGTGCCATCCGAGAAACAAGGCACGGCCCCCAGCGCATTGGTCAGCCAAGCAGGAGCTGGTGGACAGGCGTTCTGCAGTAAAGAAGTGAACACAGGATGCTGGAAGGTTCTCTGCGCTTCACGATTGTAGTTGAAGCGAAACTCGTTGACGGTGGTGGTGTTGATGGTCCAGGTATGGCTGAGGTTCCACTGCTGGAACCGCTCGTTGGTGATGGATCCGAAACCGGGTACGTTCGCGCCGGCAGCCTGAAACTGCGCAAAGGGCGAGACTACGTGGTGATCATCGAAATAATAGTAGAAGCTAAGGTTCTGTTTGTTATTGAGCCGGTGATCGAGTCTCACGGTGAACTGGTCGCCGCGGTCGGGCTGCACCGGTATTGTCTGGACAATATTGCCCCCTCCCGTAGGAACCGGCACGAACTTAAGCAGATCCACGGCGGTGGCATCCATACACTCCAAGGGAATGATGTTGTTTGGAAAGATGTCGGAGTAGTTGGCACCGTCAGTGATCGTGCCTCCACCGATATCAGTCACCGCTTGCTGACAGCCGGGTCGTTGGCCGATTTGAGTTCCCGGTGATAATGCATAGGAGCTGCTCAAAACCCCTGCAAATTGAGTTTCTGCAGAAAAATCGGCATCTATGTCGCCGTTCACCATATGGGACGGATCAGGCTGCTCTGCAGCGGTTGGAACGGTCACCGCTGGAGACGGGATGCCCTGACGAATGCGGCGTCCTTCATAAGAAGTGAAAAAGAAAGTCCGATCTTTCTTTATCGGGCCGCCGAAGGTGGCTCCAAACTGGTTCTGATTGAACTGCGGCTTATCGCAGGGAATCCCTTGCAGGGCCGTGAAGCAAAAAGCATTGGCGTTAAGCTTCGTGTTCCGGAAGAACTCGTATAGATTGCCGTGGTAATTGTTAGTCCCAGACTTCGTGACCACGTTGACCACCGAACCAGAGTTGCGGCCATATTCGGCGTCGAACGTATTAGTCAGAACACGAAACTCCGCGATGCTGTCAGGCGATGGCTGCACGGTCGGTAGGTTCACGAACTGGTCGTTGGCATCGCCACCATTGACACTGAAATTATTGGAACGGCCACGCCCCCCGTTCACCGACACCGCCCCAGCCCTGTCGTTACCGTAGACGACGGAGTTGGCGGAACCTACCGTGGACATAACTCCGGGCTGCAGTTGCAAGAACTGGTATGTATCACGGGCGTTGAGCGGCAACTGGGTTACCGCGCGATCGTTCACAACCGCACCCAGTTGCGTGCTTGTCGTGTCAACCAGTGGCGCTTCCGAGGTTACTTCCACGACTTCCTGGGTGGCCCCGACTTGCATCGTCGTGTTCAGAGTCACGACTTGATTCACCTCGACCGTGACGGCCTTCTCTAAATTTTTCTTAAAACCCTTCTGTTCGAACTGCACGTCGTACGTTCCCGGTTGCACCTCTACGAAGACATAGTCCCCGTTCGAGTTAGTTTGCAGATCCCGGCTGACGCCCGTGGCCTCATTAGTGAGCGTGATTTTCACGCCGCCCAACACAGCGCCGCTGGGATCGGCCACGCGGCCCAAAATGCGGCCGCCCGTGCTTTGCGCAACGAGCAGTGTGCAACTGAAGAGACACAACACGGCTACCAGCCTGCGGATAACCTGGCGCGAGCGTGACGATGCCATAGAGCCTCCGGGAGTCGAGGGAAGTTTTGAAAAATTGCGGGCTTGCGACAAGAGCAAACCTTGCTATAATCGCGCAAGGTTAGATGGCGCGCGCGACGCTGTCAAGCAGAAAATGGCTCTCCAGATTTTGGAAGGAGCCGCCAGAAATCAGTATTTCCAGACCCATGGCAAGCAGCACCAAAGCTTACTTGAAAATCGGCGACGTAGCCCGAATGGTGGGCGTGTCGCCTTCCGTGATCCGCTCCTGGGAGAGCCTCGGGCTCACTCGACCACGGCGCACCGAAAGCAAGTACCGGCTTTACACCGCCGAGGACATAAAACTGCTCAAGCGCGCCCGCTTCCTGCGTCGGGTCCGCGGACTGAACGCGCCCGCTATCCTGCAAGTGCTCAAGCAGGATGGCCGGGTAAAGCCGACGCGTGACGGAGCCGGCGCCGCCATCGGTCTGCACCTGCGCCAGTTGCGCATCAAGCGAGGACTTCCCCTGGCCCAAGTTGCCAAGAACGTAGGAATTTCCGTAGGGTTCCTCAGCGCGCTGGAGCGGTCGCACATGAGTGCCTCGGTCGGCACGCTGCGCAAATTGGCACGGTTTTACAAGACGAACATCCTGGATTTTTTTGATCCTACAGAATCTAATAGCCGCGTCGTACGCCCCAACCACCGTAAAGTGCTGGAGGCCGGGCCCGGAGTGCGCATGGAACTGCTTGCCTGGGGTAATACGGTCATGGAGCCGCACCTTTTTCGGATCGCGCCCAATTCCGGCAGCGGTGAGTCTTACACGCACGAAGGCGAGGAATTTCTTTACGTGCTCCGTGGACAGTTGCAAATTGAGCTCGAGGAAGAGGAATACCGGCTGAAGTCCGGAGACAGCCTTTATTTTGAAAGTGGAACGCCGCACCGCTGGAAAAATCCAGGTAAGAACGAAACTTGGGTGCTGTGGATCAACACGCCGCCAACCTTCTAGGACGACGCTTGGACATGCTCTGGCACTGCACTGGGAGAAAAACATTGCGCCCTGCATCGCTGATTCATTATGGCTTGCGCAGTATCTCTGTTTGTTGTCTCGTGTTTGTGGTGTTCCTGACCATCCCCATGGCGCAGGAAGCCCCCCGCGTCCCATACGACGTTGTCGTTATCAACGCACGAATTTACACCCTAAATCCGCAGCAGCCGTGGGCGGAAGCGCTGGCCGTTCGCGGCGACAAGATAGTTGCGGTTGGCGCTAGCAAAGAGATTGGCTCGCACCCTGGGTCTAACACCAAAGTGATCGATGCCAAAGGTCAGCTGGTGCTCCCGGGGTTTACCGATTGTCACATCCACTTCATGGAAGGCTCGCTGGGGCTCACGCACGTTGACCTGATCGGCACGAAAAGTGTGCAGGAGATTCAAAACAAAGTAAAAGACTACGCCTCTGCCCACCCTAACGAGCCTTGGATAACAGGAGCCGGATGGACCTATCCAACCTTTGGAGAGTCTGCGCTTCCCGACAAGAAGTTTCTCGACGAAGTCGTACCCGATCGCCCCGTGTTTCTCGTGGCCTTCGACGGCCACAGCTCGTGGGCCAATAGCAAGGCACTGTCGTTGGCCGGGATTACTCGTGAAACGCCCGATCCGCCGAATGGAAAAATCGTTCGCGATGCTAAAGGCGAGGCCACGGGAGCGCTGAAGGAATCAGCCGGAGAATTGGTCGGAAAACTTGTGCCCAAGCCCACGCGCGAAGAGAGGCTTGCCGCCTTGCGCAAAGGCATGCAGGAAGCCAACAAAGTCGGTCTGGTACGGGTGCACAGCGCGGGTGGCGATTTCGAGTGGTTGGATTTATACGACGAGCTGCGCCGAAATGGGGAACTCACCGTGCGCCAGTACATCGCCTATTTTTTCGATCCTCCTGAACTAACTGGAGATGGAATCGAAAAAGCCGAGAAGGCCCGCCGTACATATCACGATGACTGGATTTCCGGCGGCGTGGTGAAGACGATGTTGGACGGCGTAGTCGAGTCGCACACTGCCGCCATGCTGCAGCCTTACAGTGATGATCCAAAGGAGAGTGGAAAGCTGTTCTGGGATCCCGCTAAATACAGGCAAGCCGTCCTCGAATGGGATCGGCGGGGTTTTCAGATTTTCACCCACGCCATCGGCGATAAAGCTGTGCGCCTGGCGCTCGATGCGTACCAGGAAGCGGAGACTTCCAACCACACTCAAGACTCGCGCCCGCGCATCGAGCACATTGAAACCATCACCGCGGAAGACATTCCGCGTTTCGGAAAATTAGGAGTGATTGCCAGCTTCCAGCCGTTGCACGCTTATCCCGACGACGACACATTGAAGATTTGGGCGCGAAACGTAGGGCCGGAGCGTGCTACGCGGGCCTGG
>QIAS01000544.1:0-3452 GCA_003225615.1 Acidobacteriota bacterium
CAGCGCCGGCCTGATGCCTAATGTCGCCATGGAAGTAGATACCATCGAAGCCGCCAAAAGGATGGTAGAGCGCGGATTGGGGATTTCATTTTTGCCTCAGATGGCGGTGGGGCGGGAACTGCACCGCGGCAAGCTGGCGACAGTGAAGATTGTGGACGCGGAGCCATTGCGTCGCAGTCTGGACTTGATTCATCCGCGACGCCGGCCCTTGCGTGCACAGGCGCAGGCTTTTTTGCGCATTGTGCGGGAAGAATTCCACCATGCGGTGGAATTTGCAGGACATCCGGTGCGGCGAGGGCGGGCGGCAAAATAGTATTTGATATTTTTCCTCGACTCTCCACAAGGTGGACCACAACTCCACAGGATGTGCACAGACGCACCCGGATTTCCACTTGCGCTAAATCGGTCCGCGGGTGCAGAGTCGAATACTCAAGGATGGAAGTCGGCTCATGAAGGTTTCCGCGGAAGTTTGCCCTTTGTGCGAGGGCACAGGATGGAAGGCGGTTTCCAAGGGAGTGGAGCGGCGGGTTAGCCGCTGTGATTGCCAACTGCGGGCCCGAGCCCAGTCGCTGCTGGAGGCGGGCCGGATTCCCAAGCGTTATGAGCATTGTGAGCTGACGGAGTTCGATACGCGCTTCGAGGGAGCGCACCCAGCGCTGGAGCGCGCGTTGCTCGAAGCCAAAGCTTTTGTCGCGAGCTACCCGGTAGAAACAACGGGAGTGCTATTGATCGGCAATATCGGGGTGGGCAAGACTCACTTGGCGGTCGGGATCATGAAGGAACTGATCCTGAATAAAGGGACGGCTTGTTTATTCTACGACTATCGTGAGCTGTTGAAGGAGATTCAGAACTCCTACAATGATTCGGTCAAGGTGACAGAACTTGAAGTTTTGCGGCCGGTGTTCGAGAGCGAAGTGCTCGTACTGGATGAGCTGGGAGCCGTGAAACCGACAGAGTGGGTTTGGGACACTGTCAGCCTGATTTTGAACACTCGATATAACAATAACCGCACGACGATTATCACCACCAATTTTGATGACAAGCCCGCGGGTGCGGTGGCTGGGCCGCGTGGGGCGGCGCGGGAAGAGACGCTCGGGGATCGAATCGGAGAGCGCATGCGGTCCCGGCTGCATGAGATGTGCCGGACGATCAAGCTTGAGGGTTCAGACTTCCGGCAGAAATTCCGCAGTGCGAGCTTTCGATTCAGACTGCAATCAGCCTAAAATAGCCAGGTGCTAACCGAGCGCCTCGAATTCGTCGCTGAGCGCGATGCGGAGACTTTCGCTGCCGTCCAGGCAGCACCAGCGGTGTTTCTCCTGCGGGGCGACGACCCTCACTCCGAGCCCTACGTTTCGAAGAGTGCCAATCTGCGCCGCCGGCTGGTTCGGCTGCTGGGGGCTCCTGAAGAGCGCACGAAGCGGCTGAATCTGCGCGGTCGGGTACGCTGGATCGAGTACACGGCTACGGGCAGCGACTTCGAATCCGGCTTTTTGCTTTATAAAGTCCTACGAGCAACTTTTCCGAAAACTTATAGCAACCGTCTGCGGCTCCGATTTGCTCCTTTTGTGAAGCTGCACATGGAAAATGAATTCCCTCGCGCTTCGGTCACCACCCGCCTGGGCCGACTTAATGGCCGCTCAGTTTATTACGGGCCTTTTGCCTCTCGGGTTGCAGCCGAGAAATTCGCCAATGACTCGCTGGACTTTTTCAAAATGCGGCGATGCGTGGAAGATCTGCTTCCGGATCCGGCTTTCCCCGGGTGCATCTATTCGGAGATGAAGATGTGCCTGAAAGGCTGCTCGGACGAGGAGTATGCGGCGGAAGTGACCCGCGTGCGGAATTATTTTGACTCCGGGGGCCAGTCGCTACAGCGGGAACTGTCGCTGGAGCGCGATGCGGCGTCGAGCAATCTGGAATTCGAGAATGCTGCGGCGCTGCACGCGCGAGTGGAGAAGCTCGCTCCCGTGCTCAGCCAGTTGCCGGAGATCGTGCACCGGCTTGATAAGCTCACTGGGGTGATGGTGCAACCTTCGTTCCAGGCGGAGGCAGTTGGTTTGTTTCGCATTGATTCGGGATTTATTTCCGATGCGATCACGTTTCCGATTCAAACTTCCGAGCATGCCAAATCACAATCCATGGAGGCGCGTGTGCAGGAGTCGTTGGCGGCAGTTGCGGCGGGACACGCAAAGAGTGCGCTGGAGACGATGGAGCATCTTGCGATTCTTAAGCGCTGGTACTATCGCAGCAGCCGGGTGGGCGAAATATTTTTTGCTGATGAAAAGGCCGGGTTGCCGATGCGGCGGATTGTGCGCGGCATAGGGCGGGTCTATCGGGGAGAGACGCCGGAGAGCACGGGAGAAGGGGTCAAGACGACAATCAAAAACGGCATCAGCGAAAATGGATGAAGGAGAACCGAGTGAAGGAGAATCAGGATAAAGCGCTTCGTGAACACTTGCTGGAACTGGTCAAAGGCGGCGGAGCGCACGCCAAGTTTGACGATGCGGTTGCGGATTTGCCGGACGACCTGCGGGGCAACAAAGTGGAGGCACTGCCCTATACCTTTTGGATGGTGCTCGAGCACATGCGCATTGCGCAGTGGGACATTCTCGACTTCAGTGTGAATCCGAAATACAAAGCGATGAAATGGCCCGATGGTTACTGGCCGAAGACCGAAGCGCCGCCCAGTGCCGCAGCTTGGAACAACAGCATCAAGGAGTTTAAAAAGGATCTGAAGGCCATGCAGGACCTGGTGGCAAATCCGAAAACCGATCTCTATGCAAAGATTCTGTGGGGTGAGGGACAGACCGTTTTGCGCGAGGCTTTGCTTGTGGCTGACCACAATGCTTATCATCTCGGTCAACTTGTGACATTGCGGAGATTGTCGGGAGCGTGGAAAGAGTGAGGAAATTTCCAATTTTTAATTACCGATGTCCAATTTCACTCTTAATTGGCGACCCGCAATTGAAAGTCCTCGTTGTGGCTAAGGCTCTCTGCTGACGTCCTCCGTTCGGCGTGCTTGCGGAAGATCATGCGCACTTGTTCTCTCCACCTTTCATCAATGCCCACCAGCGTCCACTCAATTTCCGGTGAGATGTAGTGCAGCAGGGTGTCCGTGGCGGGGTGAACGTGGAGCGCTGGGGCAACCAGAAAGAGGAGCGGAGCCTCGGGCGATAATTGGCGACCGGGAAAATAGCCGCAAGCCTGAAACTCGCCGCGGGCGTGGTGCCATTCGACCCGTGACCAGTAATCCAAGCCTTGGAGAGGAAGATGGATGTCCTCGTCAGCTTTCAGTTCGAGCACAGCAAGGCGGCCCTTGCGGGTACTGGTCAGCACGTCTATCATGGCGCGATCAGAGGCGGAGAAGGCGGGGACCTGAGGATACATGCAGGTGGCGTCCAGCCGCTCATCGACGGCGCTCACGTCGGAAATGACGAGCGATTCCAGCCAACGCT
>QIAS01000544.1:3500-5913 GCA_003225615.1 Acidobacteriota bacterium
ATCGGCAAATTGCCCGGTGTTCTGCTGACAGAGCACGCGCTCTTCGGCTCCCACGCCGAAGACAATTTCCTGCCCGCTGCGGAAGGAATTAGGATCATGAGCGAGGCGGGCGCGGGCGAATTCAAGGCCTCGCCAGCGGAAGGCAATTTCTGCCGGTGAGAGAGGCGCGACGTTGCAGTCTGGGAGTAATTCTTTTATGCGGCGGATGGAGTCGGCGAAGCGCTCTCGGGCCGACGTTTCGTCGATACAATGCACCAGGCGCGTGGCAACGTTGCCGCGATCGGCGAATCGATTTCGCGCACTGTCTCCTCGCGCTCTTCTATCTCGAAGAGTTGCCACTTCGCAGCGCTGCGATTCAGGTGAGCCATACGTTCGCGCGCCAGTGCGGACGTGCCCGTGGGCAGAAACAGCTTCAGCCCTTCTACCAGCAGGCGGCCATCGTCGGACTGCCGGCAGGTGTCGAGCCAGAGAATGCCGAAAGTGAGCGCTGCATCAATAGAGGCTTGCAGCTCTTGCGAATTAACGCCTAAGACCGCAAATGCCGAGCGCCCTTGCCGCAGCAAACCGCGGACGTAGATGGGGCCAAAGGATTTCTCCAGGTCCATGGCAGTGCTCAGCCGCACGACGGTGAAGCCGGGGTAATGCCGCTCCAGAATGCGGCGCAGCTTGTGCTGATATGCAGTGCGCGCGGCCTTTTTTGCGGAGGGGGTACGCCGGTCGCGCTCACGGCAGATTTCCAGTTTTGCGGCGCGGGCCTGGCCGAGGCGTTGAACTGCCAGTCGCAAAACGTTATTTCTGACTTCCGCCTCGAGCACTCGACGAACGACATTCCGCTCCGCCGACCACATGTGCAGCAGGCATTTCCCGTGTTCGCCTGAAATGGATGCGCCATTTTCGAGTACGACGGCGTCGCAGCATGCGGAAAGGAAGTCTTCCAGCAGGTGGATGGCGGATTCGGGATTCACAGGGCGAATATGGCAGCGGGGGCGGATGGTGTCTGTGATTAGTGACCGCTGGGCCTTGTGCAGCGGAGGGTCCTGCGCGGCCAGCCACCCGAGTCCTATAGGCCGTGTGGGATAATGGATGCAGCGTCCTTTCAATCTCAGGGGCATCTAACAAACGTGGACAAAGCACGATTCTTCTTCGAACACTACGGTCTTACCGACCCCGATTTGCAACGTTATCTGGCAGCAGCCCTTTCGGCGGGCGGCGAGTACGCTGATCTTTACTTTGAGTATCTCTCCTCTACCTCATTGATGGTGGATGAGTCGATGGTGAAGTCGGCATCACAGGGCATTTCTGCGGGTTGTGGTGTGCGCGTCGTTGCCGGCGAGCGTACCGGATACGCTTATACCGACGACCTTTCTCCGGAGCGGATATTGCACGCGGCCCGCACGGCGGCCCTGATCGCGAGCGGCCCGGCCAAGACGCCGGTCGTCGGCTTTCAGGAAAAGCCTGCCCGCAGTCTTTATCCTGTGACCTTGCCTTCGGTGGATGCGGAGATTACGGCTAAAGTTGAACTGGTGACGCGTGCCGACAAGGCAGCGCGGGCTTTCGACCCCCGTATTAAGGAGGTTCGGGCCAGCTACGCGGACGAGCTGCGCAACATTTTGGTGGTGGGATCTGATGGGACTTTCGCGGAAGACTCCCAGCCCCTGGCCCGAGTGAACGTTTCATGTATTGCAAAGACTGACAGCGTGTCCGGGCGCGGCAGCAGTGGTGGCGGCGGGCGCGTGGCGCTGGACTTCTTTTTCGGGGAAAAGACTCCCGAGCACTTTGCCACCGAAGCAGCGCGGCAAGCCATATTGCAACTTGATGCGCGCGAGGCGCCGGCTGGGGAAATGGAAGTGGTACTTGGTCCGGGCTGGCCGGGGGTGTTGCTGCACGAGGCGGTCGGACATGGTCTGGAAGCTGATTTCAATCGCAAGAAGACATCGGCATTCACGGGTCTGATCGGGAAGCGCGTCGCCAGCGAGAAATGCACCGTGGTGGATAACGGCACCATGCCGTGGCGGCGCGGGTCGCTGAATGTGGATGACGAAGGGCAGCCTACGCAGGAGACCGTGCTCATCGAGAACGGGATCCTAAAGAATTATCTCAGCGACAAACTTTCTTCGCGGCTCATGGGGCTCGCCGACACGGGGAATGGGCGGCGGGAGAGTTACGAGCACATTCCCATGCCGCGCATGACCAACACTTACATGCTGGCCGGCCAGGATGACCCGCAGGACATCATCCGTTCGGTTAAGCATGGTATTTATGCGGTGAACTTTGGCGGCGGGCAGGTGGATATTACGAACGGCAAGTTCGTGTTTTCCGCCTCGGAAGCCTACCTGATTGAAGAGGGGCAGATCACAGCGCCTATCAAAGGCGCGACGCTGATCGGCAACGGGCCAGACGTGCTCACGCGCGT
>QIAS01000366.1 GCA_003225615.1 Acidobacteriota bacterium
TCCTGCATGGCCTTGTCGCGCACTTCTTTCGGCATCCCGGCGGTGTCGATCTTCTTCTTCAACTCGTCAAATTCGCTCTTCTCACCCCGGCCCAATTCCTTCTGGATGGCTTTGATTTTTTCGTTGAGGTAGTACTCTTTCTGGGCACGCTCCATCTGCCGCTTCACGCGGGACTGAATGGTGCGGTCCATATTCAGCTTTTCAATCTCAATATCGAGCACGTCGCCGACGCGGCTGAGGCGTTCAGCTGGATCGAAAATTTCGAGTAGTTCCTGTTTTTCTTCTATGGAGAGCTGCAGGTTGGCAGCAATCGTGTCTGTCAGCTTCGCCGGATCTTCCATGCGCACGGCGGCGATCATGGTCTCGTAGTTCAGCGACTGGCAGAGCTTCACGTACTGCTCAAAGAGTGAGGTCACCCGCTGCATGCCGGCTTCGATTTGCGGATTCATTTCCGCTGTGTAGCGGGCGACGCGTACCGTGGCTTGCATGAAGCCGTCGGTGTCAGTGATCTGGAGAATCTTGCCGCGCTCGATGCCTTCGACCAGAACCTTGATGTTGCCGTCAGGCAACTTCAGGCTCTGCACGATGTTGACAATCGTGCCCACCTGGTAAATTTCGTTGGGCTTGGGCTCGTCCACGCTGGCATCATGCTGGGTGGCCAGGAAGATCTTCTTGTCCGCAGCCAAGGCTTCTTCCAAGGCGTGCACGCTGGACTCACGGCCTACCACGAACGGGGTCATCATGAAAGGGAAGATGACCACGTCCCGGATGGGCATCATGGGCAGCTTCCTGGTCTCGAATTTTTCCTTGGCTTGGGTCACTCAGTCTCCAGATTATAGTTCCGCATTATAGTCCCGCGGCGGCATCGGGGAAGATGTACCTTGGTACATCGTTACTTTCTATGCTTATGATACGACTTTTGCGAGAAGCAGCAAACTGCTTCTGGGCGGAGAGCTGGTGCTACTTTCGTAAGACGTAACCGGCTGTGTTACCCCAACAGGCTCGGTAAGCCGCGTCTCTGCGGTTCGGACGCTTCTATATGCAAAATCTTGCCTAGCCGGCCTTTTCCATCATAGCCAGCGAGACATTCCGTTTTTCTACCATCTCCCGCGTGACCTCAAATTCCTTGACTTTCTTTTGGCTGGGCAGGTGGTACATAAGGTCCAGCATGAGCTCTTCCAGGATCATGCGCAGGCCGCGGGCACCCACTTTGCGGGCCATGGCCTGGCGGGCGACGGCCCGCAGTGCGTCCTCGCTGAACTTGAGGCGGACGTTCTCGAATTCAAACAGCCGCTGGTATTGCTTGATGATGGCGTTCTTGGGCCGGGTAAGAATTTCGATCAATGCGGATTCGTCCAGATCTTGCAGCACTCCCACTACCGGCAGCCGGCCGACAAATTCTGGGATGAGGCCGAACTTAATCAAATCTTCCGGCTGGATCTCACTTAGCAGTTCGTAATTCCTTTTTCTCTCCGCTGGGGCCTGGTCGGCTTCTTTTTCGACGTCCTCGCCAGCTTTGAAACCGAGCGATTTTTTGCCGACGCGGCGGCCGATAATCTTGTCCAGCCCCACAAACGCGCCGCCACAGATGAAGAGGATATTCGTGGTGTCTACCGGGGTGAATTCCTGGTGAGGATGCTTGCGTCCACCCTGGGGGGGAACATTGGCGATCGTACCTTCGAGAATTTTCAGCAGCGCTTGCTGAACGCCTTCGCCGGAGACGTCGCGGGTGATGGACGGGTTCTCGTCCTTGCGGCCGATCTTGTCGACTTCATCGATATAGATGATGCCGGTCTGGGTACGTCCTACATCGCCTTCGGCAGCCTGCAGTAGCTTAAGGATGATGTTTTCTACGTCTTCGCCGACATAGCCTGCTTCCGTGAGCGTGGTCGCATCCACAATGGCAAAGGGTACGTCCAGCATACGAGCGAGCGTTTGCGCCAGCAGTGTCTTGCCTGTGCCCGTGGGTCCGATCAGCATGATGTTGGACTTGGTCAACTCGATGCCATCGCCCGTGCGCTGCCGGTTCATGTAGATGCGCTTGTAGTGGTTGTAGACGGCGACAGCCAGCTTCTTCTTAGTCTGCTCCTGGCCGATTACGTACTCATCCAAAAAGGTTTTTACATCTTGCGGCTTGGGCAGTTGATTTGGCGCAGGCGCGGCCGGGGTTGCGGTGCGGTCGTCTTCCAGGATGGAGTTGCACACCGCCACGCACTCGTCGCAAATATAAGCGCGCGGATAATCGCTGGGGGACGATATCAGCTTGGCCACCGCATCCTGAGACTTGTGGCAGAACGAACAACGCAGAATCTCCTCGCTACCCGATCTGTTTTTCACTCGGCTTTACTCCTTTTCGCCATGGTTGCCCACCGTGATCGCAAGATCCATAGTCTACGATCTGGCATTCATTGTCTCTCCATTAGAGACTGCCTCGCGCATTACGGGGGTAACCCCTGGCGCCGAGAATCAGAACCTGACCGGCGAACGCCGATCATACCTCTTATCTCGTCTTATAAATGATATCGTCTATGATTCCGTATTCCTTAGCCTGTTGCGCGTTCATGATGAAATCGCGCTCCACATCTTTTTCCACTTTGTCCAATTTTTGCCCGCTGTGTTTTGCCAATAGCTGGTTTGTAATCTCGCGCATACGCAGGATTTCCCGGGCATGGATGTCAATATCGGTGGCCTGACCCGAAAGCCCGCCCATCGAGGGTTGATGGATCAAAATACGGGAGTTAGGTAACGCCAGGCGTTTTTTGCCTTCTCCTGCGGCCAAAAGTAATGCCGCCATACTTGCCGCTTGCCCGATGCAGATCGTCGTCACGTCATTTTTGACGTACTGCATGGTGTCGTAGATCGCCATACCTGCGGTTATGGATCCTCCCGGCGAATTGATATAAAGCTGAATGTCCTTTTCCGGATCCTCTTGCGCCAGAAACAGCATCTGGGCGATCACCAGGTTGGCGATGTTGTCATCGATCGGCGTTCCAATAAAAATAATGTTGTCGCGCAGCAGGCGGGAGTAAATGTCGTATGCACGCTCTCCCCGACCGGTCTGCTCGATGACCATGGGTACCAGCATCATTCGTGGATCGTTCACGTTCAACTCCCACACTCCTGCCCCGAAAACCGGGTTAACCTTTCGGAGGAGGATCGAAAGTAGCCCGCATCAAGCGGACTGGTAATACAGAAAATTGAGGGTCTTCTCGTTGCGGATTCTAGTTCGGATTCTATCGAGCGCCCCATCGCGTGTCAAACGAGCCCGGATCGCTTCCGTGGTCTGTTTAGACTGCTTAGCAAGCGATTCGATCTCCTGATTGAGTTCCTCATCACTTACTTCAATTTTCTCTTCATCGGCGACCTTTTCCAGCAGCAAGGATGACTTTACTTCCTGCACTGCCTGCTCTCTTTGGGCGGCGCGCAGCCGAGTGAAGTCCATTTTCTTCATGTCTTCCGGCTTCATACCCTGCGCCGCCAGCGCCCGCAGGCCGCGCTCCAGCCGAAGGTCGATTTGACGCTCGACCATGGCTTCCGGTACCTCGAATTCATTGCGCTTGACCAATTCTTCTACCAGCTTGTCTTTGGCGGCGTGTTCGGCGGCGTGCTTCCTTTCAGCTTCGAGACCTTCGCGAATGCGCTTCTTTACTTCTTCGAGATTCGCGAACTCGCCAAGTTCCTTGGCAAAAGCATCATTCAGTTCCGGCAGGTTCTTTTGCTTAATTGAGTGGATTTTTACGGTGTAGGTGAAGTTCTTGCCCGCCAAACGCTTGTCCTGTGAGTCCTCTGGATATTTTACGTTGAAACTGCGCTCCTCACCCGCTGAGGCGCCGCGCAGGTTTTCCGTAAACTCGGGCATGGTGTTTTTGCCGCCGATCTCTACCATGATCTCGTCCATGTGGACCGGTTGGCCCTCGGCATCTCTTGGTTGGCCGTCGAGCGAGACCTGGGCGAAATCCCCATCCGCGAGAGGCCGTCCCTCGACCGCAGTGAAGGTTGCGTGCTGCTCCTGCAGGCTTTTGAGTGCTTCCTCGACCTCCTGGTCCGTAATCGCGATCTCCGGCTTTTCCGCTCGCAGTTCTTTGTAGCCTTCTACTCTGATTGTAGGCAGCACTTCGAAGCTTGCCTTGAAGCGCAGCGGATCACCTTGTTGAATGTGGAGGTCAGTGACTCGAGGTTGCGAAACCGGCGTTAGTCCGAGCTTCTGCGCCTCCTGGCGGAAATAACGCGGCACCAGGGACTCGACCACATCACTCTTGATTTCCTCGCCAAAGCGTTGGCGGATGATAGAGGCAGGAACGTGTCCTCGGCGAAACCCTGGCAGGCGTGCCAGCTTTTGATATTTCTGAATCAGAGCTTCGGTTTCGCGGGTGACTTCCTCGGCGGGAACTTCGACTTGGATCTCGCGCTTGATGTTTTCTTTGGTTTCCGTGGGGCTCACGTTGTGCCTTTCGCGCTTCAGCTGCGGGTATTCCGATTCACTCAAGGAAGCACCCGGCAACGCTTGGCTGTAACTTTGAGTGTAAAGACTGGGTGAGACCAGCGTCAAACGACCCAGAGCCGATTTTGATGTCGTAAGTGCCGGGGAATCGGCAGGCTGTCTGTAGAGACGCGGCTCGCCGCGTCTCACCCTAAGGAGTTGCTAGTGCGGAGACGGGGCAAGCTCCGTCTCTACGGCTGGGTTGTGATAATTTCAGAGTGGTGACTCCCAGACTACGGCCCGTGAATAGTGCTCCGCCTGCCTCGGCTGAGCTTCGTCCTGATTGGCTCGCTCAGCTTAACAGCGAGGTGGTCGCCTGCGAGAAGTGTCCCCGGCTGGTGGAGTACCGGCAGAGGATCGCGCGAGAGAAGCGGCGCGCCTACCTAGCTTGGGAGTACTGGGGCAAGCCCGTACCCGGCTTCGGCGACCCCAACGCGCGCGTGGTAATTCTCGGCTTGGCTCCCGGCGCGCATGGATCGAATCGTACCGGACGTCCCTTCACCGGCGATTCCTCCGGTTACTTCATGTATCCCGTGCTGTACGAGACCGGTTTTGCCAATCAAGCGGAGGCGACCCACCGGGACGACGGTCTTGAGTTGAAGGACGCGTATATTACCGCGGCCGCACGCTGCGCTCCGCCGGACAACAAGCCGCTGCCCTCCGAAATCGCGAATTGTGCACCTTACCTGGATCGTGAATTGGATGGATTAAAGAATGCGCGAATCGTGGTTGCCTTAGGGAGAATTGGCTTTGACGCTTATCTCAATTACCTCAAGCGCCGCGGACTGCTGAAAAGCAAGGCGGGCTATGTCTTCGCCCATGGGGCCAAATACGATGTGCCGGACGGCCGAATTCTGCTGGCCTCCTATCATCCCTCCAACCAGAACACCAATACCGGAAAACTGACTCGCCAGATGTTCGTCAAAATCTTTGAAGAAGCCGCGCGTTTAATCCGATGTGCTCCGAGTTCGAAAACTCCTTAGGAGATCGTCGCCTGGGGTCTCGGACCATAAGCCAAAAGCCTTGCGCCAAGAGCCTAAAGCCAAAAGCCGGGTTTCTTCAGAATCCCTGCCGCACCAGTCGCTCCACGGTAATTGGGCTGTTTGACGACTCCCCATGCATCATCTTTTCGACGTACTTCGCGATCATATCCACTTCAAGGTTGACGGGATCACCGGGCTTCAGCGAGGTCAGATTGGTCATTCTTCAATCTTGGCAACGGTGAGATTGATGCCCTCAATCGAAAGCGAACCCTTGAAGATCACATAGCGCGCCAGTTCAGGCGGGATGGCAATGCGCAGCCAGTAATCATCGGCGTCAGGGATTCTGTCGAGACCGAGAAATTTTCCCGTGCCGTCCACATGTCCTTGAACAAGATGGCCGCCGAGACGTCCGTCAACCCGCATGGGCAGTTCGAGATTTACCAACGTCCCTTCCTTGATCCGCGAAAAAGAGGTGCGGTTCCAGGTTTCTTCGGCCAGATCGGCTCCGAAGGATTTGTGGGCGACCTCTACCGCGGTCAGGCAAACACCGCTGACTGCTATGCTGTCGCCCTGGTGCAGTTCCTTCGCGAGGCGCGGGGCCGAGACGGTGAGGCGGCGTTTGCCGTCCTGATGCTTAATGCGGGCGATTTTGCCGACTTCTTCAATGATGCCAGTAAACATAAGGTCTCCAGTGAAAGTTCATCATAGTCGGTTGTGACCTAAGGACTTGAAAATCGA
>QIAS01000367.1 GCA_003225615.1 Acidobacteriota bacterium
AACCGAGAAGCGGGTTGTACTGTCCTTCTGGAATTTCCACCGAAGCGGAAAGTGCACCTTTTATGACAGTGCCTTCGGTGTAATTGCGAAATTATGCGGGGTAATATTTTCCATCCGCATAATCATAGATACCTTTTTCGGTTACCGGAATAAACGGCACCCGGGCATAATCCTTGAGCGGTTTCCAAGGACGCAGTCCTTCCTTCAATTGTTCAGGAAACATTGCAGGATCGCCGGCCGCCTTAAAAGCCTCTTGCGCCATCTGGCCGGAAACCTGGTGATGGCCATGCCCGTCGGTGCGCGCGCCGACAAATACCGATGTAATGACCAGCGGACGCGTCATGCGCACCACGCGAACTACGTCGGCCAATACGCGGTCGTGTCCCCATTTTTCGAGAGCTTCCTCTTTTGTTTTGGAGAAACCGTAGTCGCACACGCGGGTCCAGAACTGATCCGTTCCGTAATAGCGATCCGCGGCAAGAAGCTCTTGCGTGCGCACGAGGCCAAGCGCGTCAAAGTAGTCGGAGGACATCACGTTGGCGCCGCCTTCGCCGCGATTCTGGCCGCGCGCCTCGTAGGTCAGCATACCGCCGTCTTCATCGTCGGGATGGGCGGTCACCATCAGCAGGCTGGCGCGAGTGTGGAGCTTTTGCAGACTCTGCCACAGAGCTGCAGCGCCACTGTCAAATAGCAATGGTTCTGCATCGACAACAGGGTTCTGGGTAGTGGAGGCTGGAGATTGCGCGCTCACCCGGGAGGACTGAAATAGAAAGAGCAGCGTGGATACTATGACGACCAGCATGATGGGGCCAAGCTTCTTAGATTGCGATGCCATGCCGCTCTTCTCCTTGTCTCTCCACATTTTTTGATTTGCGAACGGAATTTACGGAATTTTACGTTGGGAGGAAGCATTGTCAATAAAAAATGCCAAAACGTTTTGGCACATTGCGCCTTCCTGGCGGAACAACACTATGTTTTTTGGAAGTTCCAGAATTCGGAAGCCCCTAGAATAACGAGTTTTGGGGCAGAAATATCTTGACAACGATTATTGCCGGTGTTACATGTCAGCGCATTTCGTAACCGAATCGTTTCGGCAGTTGCCAAAAACTTAAAAGTGGGATAACTCTTCGACTCTGAGAAAAGAGGCTGCAATGACTCGAAGCGTGGGGACTCGGGAATTGCTTACGTGGGCCGGATTGCTGTTGGTCTTCCTGGCTGTGGGTGCTTTGCCGGCCTTCACCCAGATAGATCGCGGAGCCATCGTGGGAACAGTGCTCGATGCGTCGGGCGCAGTAGTGCGGCAGGCGACTCTAACCGTGACCAACAAGGACACGCAGGTCGCGGTGACAACTCCTGTCAATGATGTTGGTGAGTATCAGGTGCTGGCGCTGATTCCAGGAACGTACTCCGTGAAAGTGAGCGCGCCAGGCTTCGAAACTGCCGTCCGCGAGGGGATAGTTGTCCACGTTCAAGACCGCCTGTCCCTGAACTTCAATCTGAAGGTTGGATCCGTGAAAGAGGAGGTAGTCGTCTCAGGCACCGAGCCCTTGCTGCAGACCCAGACCGCTGACGTAGGAAACGTTATCGACACACAGCGAGTCAACGATCTTCCCCTTAACGGCCGGCGATATGCGGACCTTGCGCTGCTGGAGCCCGGCGTAGATAAGTTTTACGCCGCCAACAACCCCGCTCCGGACCGTTTTAGCGTGAATGGGAACCTCGAATTGCAGAACAATTTTTTGCTGAACGGCGTTGACAATAACTCCTGGTCGGAGAATCTGCAGGAGTTCTCGGTCCAGGTGGTTCAGCCCCCGCCCGATGCCATAGAGGAGTTTCGCGTCCAGACCAGAACTTACTCCGCAGAATTCGGCAATTCCGCCGGCGCCGTGATCAATGCCACCATCAAATCGGGCACCAACCGCTATCACGGAAATTTATTCGAGTATCTGCGCAATGCCAAGCTCGATGCCAACTCTTGGATCAACAAACATGCGAACCCAATCGTGCCGCGTGGCGGCTTCACTCAGAATCAATTCGGCGGCACGTTCGGTGGTCCAATCATTAAAGACAAGACATTTTTCTTTGGCGACCTCGAGCGGTTCACCAGTCGGCAGTCCACCAGCGTCCTCAGCACGGTTCCCACTCCGCTGATGAAAGCCGGTAACTTCACGGAATTGCCTGCAGGCATACCCATAACTCCCTCCACGATACCCGGGCAGGGAGGGTGCTATGTCGGCAACGTTATCCAGGCCGGCTGCCTTGATTCAGTTGCCGGCAAACTCATGGCTTTGCTCCCCGACCCGAACCACTTCCCCTCGTCGGTAGGCCAGCTAGGGGTGCCAGGGAGCTGGACGGGAGCGCCGAACTATCTTTTTTCGACGTCTGTGCCAGATGATGTTTATTCACTCGACGGAAAAGTCGATCACAACCTCAACCAGAACAATCGTCTGTTCGGAAGTTACAGCTATCGTCACCTCAACCGGCAGGATCCTCCATGGACGGGCAACGGAGTGATCGGAAGCGGCAATTTTGCGACCCAGTACCGCATCCACACACAATCGTTTGCTTTGGGATGGACCCGCACAATTTCCAACACTCTGGTTAATGATGCTCGGTTTGGGTTTAGCCGCGACTACGCTCACAGCGATCCGATCGGAGTGAACCTGGGGACGTCTCAGGCGCAGAGTCTCATTGGTCTGACGGGTATCCCGAATGGACCCGGGTCCGGCGGCTTGCCCCCGATCGAAATCAACGGGCTACAACGGATTGGAACTTCGCCCTGGCGGCCTCAGTTCCAGATTTCCCAGGCGTGGAACATTATTGAGAACTTGAGCTGGTTGAAGGGCAGCCACAGTTTCAAGTTTGGGTATCAGTACCTGAAGCGCGGCGATAACTTCCTGGACCTGCGCGCGCCGCAAGGTGAGTTGCAGACCAACGGAGTCTACACGACCGGCGGAGCTTTCGGCTTACCGGATTTCCTGCTCGGAGATGTGGACGGGGTGCACTTCACCACGCCGTTGGTGGTGCATTACTTCCAGCCAGGGCATTCGTTTTATGGCTTGGATACCTGGAAGACGACTACCAAGCACACGTTGACCTACGGCTTGCGCTATGAACTGTTCGCGCCGATTTTGGAGCGAGACAACAGAACCACGAATTTCACTCCCGCGAACGGCGGCGGAATCGTAACCGCGAGCCGAGGTGCTTCCGGCTGGTTTGACCGCAGCCTGATTCATCCGGATCGCAACGACTTCGCTCCGCGCGTTGGCTTTGCCTACCAGATGAGCGACCGCCTTGTGGTTCGTGGCGGGTACGGTGTCTTCTATCAGCACAGCAACCGCATTGGCTCGGAAAGCCTGCTTCAACTGAACCCGCCCGCGCTTTTGGACCTCCAGCTAAACCAGAGTGGCACCAGCACCGTTTTTCAACTGAAGAACGGGTTCCCACTGAATACCATCACAGGGTCGGGATTCGATTTGACGCAAATCCAGCTCCGTGCACAGGACCCGAACCAGCGATCCAGTTACGTGGAGCAGACGAGCTTCGGCACGGAATATCAGTTGAGCAGCGACACGGTGCTTTCGACCACATACGTCGGCAACTGGGGCCGCAAGATGAATCGTTTGCGTGATGCTAATACGCCGCAGATCACAGGTTTCAACACGGGCTGCCCGGTTTTGCAGTATCCGTTCGCCAACCTGAATACGGTGACAAATATTAATACCTTTACTCCGACCGGTTGCCAAACCACAGGCCAGCATGCCTTCCTGGAGTTCGCCTCGAATGACGGAAATACCGATTACAACTCGCTCGAACTCTCTCTACGCAGGAGAATGTCGAAAGGCTTGACTTTCTCTTTGGGCTACACGTTTAGCCACGGCCTGGCTGATTTTGGCGATAACCTCACGGATCCAGACGGAGCGTTTCCGCAAAACGCTTACAATTACGCCGCGGAAAAGAGCAATTCCAATCTCGATATCCGCAGCCGTTTTGTCGGGAATTTCTTGTGGGATTTGCCTTTCGGGCAAGGGCGGCGTTTCCTCGCCAACCCGGGCGCCATTAACCGTGTGGTGGGTGGCTGGCAGGTGAATGGAATCGTCACGCTGCAGACCGGCAGCCCGTACAGTGTCACGGCCGCGAATGACGGCCTGCTAGGTTTTGCCCGTGCCGTGTATGCCAACTGCATTGGAGATCCATTCGCCGGTGCTACCACCGATCCCAATTTGTATACAACCACGGGATTCCTGATCAATCAGGCCGCATTCTCGCAACCTGGGCCGGGACAGTTCGGCACCTGTCGGCCGCGCAAGTTCCATGGTCCGGGGATCCGGATGCTGGATTTCAGCATCTTCAAGGATTTCCGGTTTACGGAGCATACGTATCTGCAATTCCGGACGGAATTCTTCAATGCTTTCAATCATCCGAACTTTGCCAATCCCAGTGCCAATATTGCCTCCCCCGGTTCCTTCGGCAAAGTCTCCAATAGCACCGATTCAGGAGGGCCGGGCGATCCACGCGAGATTCAGTTTGCGTTGAAACTGTACTTCTGATGGCCACAGGGGAGCGGCAGGCGCCGCTCCCGCAACTGAATCCGCTTCCTGATCTCGATTGTGTGGGACCGTCCTCGGAGGGGGCGTCTGTCGGCCCAAGTGTCGATTGGTGGAGAGAACAGCCTGCCCTGGAGAAGTGGGGAATGTCATTCAAGATTGGAATCGTTGGCGCGGGAGGCATCGGCGGCATACATGCGGCCATTCTCGCCAAGGATTCCCGTATTCAACTACACAGTTTTTTTGACGTCGAAGCAACTCGCGCACAAAGCATTGCGAGCCGGTTTGGCGGACACGCGGCGCGTTCACTTGAGGAGCTTCTTCAACAATGCAACGCCGTCTTCGTTTGCACTCCGAACACCACCCATGAAGAAGTAGCCATCAAGGTTCTCGAAGCAGGTAAGCATGTTTTTTGCGAGAAACCTTTCGCCTTAAATCTTAAATCCGCCGCGCGGCTGCACGACCGAGCCATGCGCTCCGGGGTGATCTATCAAGTGGGTCATAACCGCCGGTTTGCCCCGGTCTATAAGGTTCTGAAGCAGGCGATCGAGAGCAGCGAACTTCAGCCGCTTTCCGTACATGCCAAAATGAACCGCGGCGAATTGGTCAATCCGCCCTGGGTTTGGAACGCGAGCCTCACCGGAGGCTTTCTGTATGAAACGCCAGTTCACATGTTCGACCTGATGACTTTTTTCTTTGGGAGGGTGGAGTGGGTAGAGGTCTCAGCGCGCTCCCATGGTCATGGGGAACTTGACGATTTCTCCATCCTGTTGTCCTTCGAATCCGGTCTGCAGGCGACCATGAAAACCTACGCTCATGCCAGCTGGCACTTCCCCTTCGAGCGCTTCGAGGTCTACGGAATGCACTCGACCTACGAGACGTTTGAAATGGAGAGGATCTCCTTCACCAAAGGGCTGGAATCCCGAACCACGAGCTATGATTTCTCTCTCGCGTCCATGCATGAGAAATGGGGTTACATAGAAGAGGACCGGCTCTTTGTGGATGCCCTGGAAGGCAAATCACCTGTGCCGGTGACCGCGGAGGATGGATACAACGTCGTGCAGTTGATTGAGGCCTGTTATCAAAGTGCCCGAGATGGCAGGCGTATGAGCCCGGGACTCGTCAGCAAGAAGTCTGCAGCGCCATTTGCGACCCAAAAGCGTTGACATACTCCGCCAACACAGCATGGGCGACCTCGGGCCGGCCAACCAGTGGATTCTTCACCAAAGCCGCGAGCGCCGCTTGAGGCGAGTGTTCTAAGGATGCACGAACCGTCAGGCGCTCGTATTCCTTCACTTGCAATAGCAACGAGCGGACCGTCTCAGGTGCGTGGCCGACCGGAGGTGCTTGCACTCCGCTCGAGGACACGAGACAAGGGAGCTCCACCGCATCATTGGGATCGAGATCTTCGAGCGATTTGAGGTTGCGAACCGTGAGCGGTATGAAGACGGGCCGGTCCGATTGCAAGGCTTGCAGCACGAGCAGTGCGATTCGCTCATAGCCGGAAAATTCTGAGTAAAGTTCCAGGCCCTCCTGGCGCCGCTTCCCCGCGGTTGCTTCAATGCTGAAGTAGGAAGCGTTGCGCTCGCGCAGGTAGTTTTCATAAATTCCGATAAGTTCTGCCTCGGAAGCTCGCGCGAATTTCCCGAATAACCCGGTATTCATGGCTGCGATAGCCTGGCCGCGTGATCTCCCGTTTCGCCGCGTATTTTCATAGGCGGCTTGGGGAAAGTAGTAGAAGTAGAGGTACTCGGTCGGCAGCAGCGCGAGGTTTTGAATGAAGTCGACGGGAAACAGTTCATGGCGGTAGCACTTCCGAATCAGTTCAGGCGAGGAGAGAATTATGGGCAGGAGTTCGGTCCCTTCCGCGTCGCGGATGGAGCGCACCCAGCCGAGATGATTCAGGCCAATATAGTCGAACCTGAGCTCGAACGGGTTCCGGCTCAGCGCTTTGGCGATTGACTCGAAAGTCTCCAAAGGCGTGTCGCACACGCCCAGAATACGGACTCCGGAATGATTCAATATTCCCTGCGAGATGATCCCCACCGGGTTTGTAAAGTTGATGAGCGTCGCGCCCGGAGCAACGCGCTCGATCAGACGCGCGTATTGCAACATCGCGGGCAAATTCCGCATCGCGCAGGCGAAGCCCCCAGCCCCCACGGTTTCTTGCCCTACCAAGCCGTGAGCTAGTGCAATAGTCTCGTCTTTGACGCGTGCATCGATGCCGCCGACGCGAATGCTCGTGATTATGAAATCGGCGCCTTCGAGAGCGCGGTCAAGGTCCGAAAACACTTTGAGGCGGGCAGTGAGACCGACTTGCTTCCCCATGGCTCCCGCGACCCGTCCCATTACCGCCAGGCGTTCACGGTCTATGTCCCAGAGGGCCAGTTCGTCCAACTTCGTGTTCTGCGCTGCGCCGGCCAGACCGTGTACCAGTAGCGGGGTCCTGACTCCAGCTGCTCCAATAAGGGTAATTTTCATAGAGCTGTTTTACCTGCGCGACGTGCGTGTTTCCGTGCCGAGCCTATGACCACAGCTTAGCGTATTGCCAGGTATGCAACATTCGTCAGATTCGTTTCATCAACTCCAGCAGCTTCCCGCGGGTGACAACCCCGGACGGACCCCCGGGACGAGTCGTGGCTATCGCTCCGCAGATATTTGCTGCCCGCAGGCTGTCTTCAAGGGACCACCCGGAAAGGTAGCCATGGAGAAAGCCTCCGTTGAAGGCATCGCCGGCGCCGGTGGCATCAACAACGTGAACATGAATGGACTTCATGCGTAAAGCTTTTTCATCTTGCACGACAATGCAGCCGTCATGCCCGAGCTTAACTACGGGTACGCGAACCCATTGCGCCAATTTCCTTGCAGCTCTCTCCACCGACTTTTCACCGGTCATTGTTCGTGCCTCGATTTCATTGGGAAAGACAAAATCGCACTCGCGAAGAAGTGCGGGCAATCGGGGCGACTGCAACACTTCAGGATTCCAGCCCACGTCCAGCGAAATTGTTAAGCCCTGCGATCGCAGTCTGCGAATGGCTGGGGTCCAGGCCTGTGGAGGAGACACTGCACACGCCAAATGTAGGTGCTTCGCTTTATGCAACTGCCCGCGCACGGCCGGGCGCGCTAATAATTTGCGTAGACTACGGTTGATGGTGTCGTAAGTTATCATCATGCGATCGCCATCGTAGGCGGCGAACACCGTCATTGCGGTGAGAAACTTTGCACTGAACTCGCAAGCCCCGACGAATATTCCGCTCCGCACCAGCTTCTGCCACGACTGGTTACTCTGAGCTTCTTTCCCGATTCTGCTAACGACCGCCGTCGAAGTTCCGAGCCCGGCCGCAACCAGCGCTGTTGTAGCGAGCCCGCCTCCTGGAAATTCTGCAAAGTATTGAGTTTTCACCTCTTCCCCCAGTTTTGGTGCTCTGGGGAGCTTGTAAAAGATCAGATCTATGAAAAACTCGCCAAACACCACCAGGTCCACGCGGGCCCGCGCAGAAGAATAATTCATGGGGCACGATGATAACAGGGGCTTACACGCCCCAACACAGAATGACAGGCAACTGTCGGCCCAATGGCTCATTTTTGTGGCCGATTGATGGCAACTCTGAACTAAAAGCAACGAATTCTGAGTTGCACAATTTGTAGGGCAACACCTTACCTCTGAATAGCTTCTTATTCTGTTTGGCGGTGTCGGAGGGCCAATGACCGAAGAATCGGAACGAATGCTCCTGTTGTTGAAGGAACTGGCAGTACTCAAGGAAAGCGAAACGCAGGATACCGGCGCCCAGACCGGCAGCCCGCTTTCCTCTGCCTCCGCGCGCCGCAAGAAAAAAAAGGAGATTGCGGGTGAGATAAAGCGCATCGCCCAGCAAAAGAAGAATAAGCCATCGCCTTAGTGGGCGTGGTCCACTCAGTCGCCAGCTTGGCAGATGAAAGCCGTTTCCGACGGGCAACAAAAAGCCGCCGATTCTCACGGCGGCTGCCATCGTAATTGAAACTTGGCAATTGAAAATCTGGAAATTGTCTTTCTAATCTCCCAAAACCGGCTCACCCACCTGCGACTTCTTCCCATTACTCGGCTTCAAAGCATTCAGCGGAATAAACCCGTTCTCCGCTACCACCGGCTTCTCCTTCAACACCACCTCGCGATACAAAGCCGCCATCCGCGCGTTGTAAGCCGGATCATTCTGCTGCTTCTGCTTCGCATCCCGTGCCCGCAGCTTCTCCTCCCGCGCATTCTTCGCGATGCCCAGCTTGTCCAAGTCGTGCTGCTCTTCCGTGGTGACGATGTTCTCCCGCAGCACTAAAGAGTGCTCCGTATCCTCCATCTTCACTTTCTTCCCGCCGGCAAAAATCTCGTGCCGCCCATGCTCCTCATACCACTTGGTCAGAGTCGCGGTCATGTGCATCTTCTCAATAATGTTCCGCCACCCCACCCCGGTGTTGTAAGCACAGAAGGAAATCTCTCCCTCCTGCGTGGCGTAAGGAATAATGCACTGCTCCGTCCGCCGGAAATCGTAGTTGAATAAATCCTGGAACCACATCCCCGCAATAAACAGGAAATTCCACCGGTCCTGTCGCCGCTTCATCACGTCGTCAATCGTCCGCTCAGGCCCCACTTTCCCATAATTCCGCCCGGTAGCGTTGTAGTTCTTGTCGAACTTCCGCAAAAGATCCAGCAGCTTGAAATGCGTCGGAGACTGGAACGGATCGTAATTCTTCATCAAACACAAAGCCATCCCCACAACTGAAAGAAACTTCCCGCGTGCCGCATCGTTGACCTTCGCAATATCCTTAGCCAGTTGATCCCCATGCAAGAAAGCCGTAACCGGAACCGCCTCCTTGGTCTCTTTATCAATCATTACCGCCATCCCGGTGCCGCAATTGGGGTGACAGCCGCAACTGAGTTGGCCCCAGTTATTGTCAGCGTCACTCGAGTGCATGACGTCCGCCCAATCGGAGAAGGTTCCCATGAAGGAGATGGGGAACCAGTCGCGGGCGGGCTCGCCTAATCCGGTTTGCGTTTTTACATCGTGGGCGAGGTGGGAGAGGGTGTAGCGCTGGGCTACTCGGCGCTCGTCGGTGATGGCTTCGTCTCTTCCGGTGAAGGAGACGGGTTGGAAGGAGAGGAAGCCGATTTTCTTGGGATTGTCCAACGCGAACTTGATTACTCTTCCTACCTGCTCGTTGTTAATTCCGTTCAGGATTGTGATTACGGGAACTATCTCGACTCCGGCCTTGTGCAGGTTCTCGATGGCTTTCAGTTTCACGTCGAAGAGGTTGCCAACTTTTCTGTGCGCGTTGGCGGCATTTCCGATTCCGTCGAATTGGAGATAGGCATAACGCAATCCGGCTTCGGCGGCCTGTTGGGCAAACTCAAGGCTCTTGGCAAATTCAATTCCGTTGGTCGCGGCCTGCACACTGTTGTATCCGACTTTGCGGGCGTAGCGGACGGCGTCCAGGAAATACGGGGAGAGCGTGGGCTCGCCTCCGGAGAACTGAACTGACATCTGTCTTTTCGGTTTAATCGTGATCGCGTTGTCGAGCATGAGCTTGATGTCTTCCCAGCTCAACTCGTGGACGAATCCGACCTGGTTGGCATCCATGAAGCAGGGATCGCACATCATGTTGCAGCGGTTGGTGAGGTCGATGGTGAGGACCGAACCGCGACCGTACTTTACGGTGCTGGAGCCGTGATTGTGGAGCTTCTCGTCATTGTGGGCGCGAATGTCGCGGCCGGGGAACACTTCCTCGAGATGGCGCGAGAACTCGGGATCGATCGACATGACGTCTTCAAAGTGGCCGTGCTTGGGGCAGTCCTTCACCATGAGGATTTTGCCGTCGCGCTCGACGATGGAGGCTTTGATCTCGCCGACTTTTTCGTTGAGAAGAATTTCGTAGGGCAGTTTGCCGTCGAGAATCTGCTGGCGAATTTCGGGCACACACTTGGGGCAAAGCGAGTCGGTGCTGCGGGGCCAGCCCAGCGGGGGCTTGGTCTTCTCATAGGATTTGAGCAGCGGCTTGTCCGACCACTTCGGCTTGGGTGAAGGGTTGGGGTGAATGCGATTCAGCCTCTCAAAGATCGCCCACGCCCCAGTGGCGGCGACGGTGACGGCTTTCTCTACGTACTTAATCGGCTTATGCATTTCCTCTCGCTTTCCACAGCTGGAAGATGAAGTCCGGGCAGGCTAATCGCGCATCGCGCCTGCATGGACGGGTACAGCCTCATGTTATTGAAGGGATTAGGACATTTCACGCATAAGACAATGAGCGGGCGGAAATAGCGGTTTAGCGGTGGAATAGTGCATTAGATGGAGGTAAGTGATTGAAAAAGAACGAGTAGACTGGCGGGCTTGGGGCGACGAATGAGGCCGGAACTGACGAATGAGGCCGGAACTAATAAGGGACGGAGTGCGAAATGAGCTTCGGGGTGCGAACCTTCGGTGGCTGATTCTGACATGACGTCTGGCTGGACGGCAGACAGGAGTACCCGCCCCACATCACTGTTGTCCTGTTTTCGTAACGGCGGCCGGTTTGTTTTCCGCGGGCCGGCTTGGCTGGTATGTTGCCTGGGTTACGGCCAGAAACCGGCATCTGGAACACCCGGGAGAGGTGCAGGATGCCGTTTGGCATCCCCACGCATTCGCAAGAGGCGCGAATGCGTGGGCCACTCCGCTCGACTCTGCGTTAAAACAGTTCTTAATAAGTTGTGGGAGCTTTGGACGGAGCTGTGGGCTGGCGGATGCTACCTCCGCAGCTGAAGCCGTTCTTAATCATAAGATGAGAAAATGCAGCCCCAAGAGCAGCGCCACCCGTCTCACGGATCAGACAATTCACCCTTTAAGGAGTGCGCCGCACGTCTTAGCGATGACATGGGCAGCTTCTTTGCATAAAATCGGGGCAGTGCTATGAAAACGATATTAGGGACTATGGCCCTTGCGTGCCTACTCATCGGAGCAGGATTGGCCATGACGCAAGAAGAGAGCAGTTCCGCGCTTCAGTTCGTTGTTGTGCGGGATTACAATGGGAAGCCGGTGCAGAATGCGACCCAGTGGACAAGCGCGGTAAGCAGTCCAAAGGTGGTTACCAGTTGAAGACCGACTCGGAAGGCAGGACCAGCTTCGAGGGCGTGCCCTACGGAAAGCTGCGAGTGCAGGTGCTGGCGCATGGATTTCAAACCTTCGGCGAGGATTACGAGATTAATCAGCCCACCACTGCGATCACTATTAAGCTGAAACGTCCTCAGGGGCAGTATTCGGTGTACGACAGTCCGGCCACCGAGAAGAAAAAAGAAGAAGAGAATAAGCCGCCGCAGAAATAGGTCGCGGACTAACCTTTTCCAGGGGCCGTAACCATCCAAGCTGCGTTCAGCTCGCAATTTGGGACGGGGATGCTTCTTGGACGTCATCGCTAAGACCGGTTTTCGGAATGAAGACGGAGAAGGCCGTCCCCTGTTTCCCGGGTGCTGTGGTGCTGCGGACGCGAATCCATCCATCATGCTTGGACACTAACTCGCGCGAGATCCACAAGCCCAGTCCGGTTCCAAAATCCTTCTTCGTGGTGTAGAAGGGCTCGAAGAGGTGGGGAACGTGTTCTTTGCTTATCCCGCAACCATTGTCCGCAATGGTGATGCGAACGCCCGGCCGAGCAGAATCGCTCCAGTCTCGCGTGTTTCTTATGCGGACGCTCAGTCTTCCGCTCTCCTCGACGGCATCAATAGCGTTGAGCACGAGATTAAGCATCACCTGCCGAAGCTCGCCCGGGATGCCGGTCACCGTGGCGACAGAATCGTACTGCTTTTCGACCAGTATGTCCTTGGCCTGGAGGCGCCGATGATGGATGGTTAAGACTTCGTCCATCATGTGCTCCAGATCAACCCGCGATGGAGCGCTGTGGTCGCGGTAGAAGCCGAGACTCTGTTTGGCTAAGTGGGAGAGCCGGGAAACTTCCTGGTCAGCCATTTCGAGATGCTTGCGCGCCTTGCCATCGAGGGAAGTATTATGGCGAAGCAGGAAGAGAAGGTTAGTGATGCCCTCGAGGGGATTGTTGATTTCATGAGCCATGGTTGCGGCGAGGCGGCCGGCGGTGGCCAACTTTTCGGAGCGGCGCAGGGCATCCTCGGCGGCTTTGCGTTCGGTTATGTCCTGATAAAAAACGGTCAACCTGCCCGGTGTGGGATCCGCAGTGATATGAAACCATTTTTCAAAGGGGGCGTAATATAGGTCGAAGCGGACGGTGACTTGCTGGGCCAGCGCCCGGCGATAGTTCTCTTCCACAAACGTGCCCTTCAAATCCGGATACAAATCCCAAATATTGCCCTGCATCATCTTCTCGGGTGTGGTGCGGGCCAGGCGGGCTCCCTGGGGATTGACATAGAGAATCTTCCAATCCGCGTCCAGAACCAGAAATCCTTCGGAAATAGTATCCAAAATTTCCAGCAGGACAGTGCGTTCCTGAGCCGCGAGTTGCTGGGCCTCAAATCGCTGGCGGGCAGCACTGGCAATAACCAGGCAGACAGCGGTGAAGAACAGAATCTGAAATACATCGATAGGTCTGAAGGACCAGATCCTTGGCGGCGACACGAAAAAATAATCTACTGCTGCGGCGGAAGCCACAGTGGTCACGAGCGCGGGCCAGAATCCGCCGAACCGTGCGCTCAGAGCGACCGCTGCGATGAAGGCCAGCGAGGGAAGCGAGCGTGCCAGGGGAGTGAAGTCCAAAGCGAGTGCGGCTGCAAAAAACAATAGAGCCAATACATAACGGAGCTGGTCGCTGGGGCGATGGATGTTTGCGTCGAGGTGGCGGACCGCATCCCAGGGCATGGCAGTCAGGCGGCCAATTTCTTCAGCAGGACTCGCGGATCAAGCGGCTTCGAGAGTAATTCAAAACGCTTGCTGGCCGGGGTCGTGCCTTGAAGCAGATTGGCGGTCGCGGCCTGTCCGGACAAAAGCAGCACGCGGGTGTGCGGGCAGCGTTCACTGATAAGCGTGGCCAGATCCACCCCGTTCAGATGCGGCATCACAACATCTGTGAGTAAGATGTCAGGACAGTGTTGTTCGGCGCGCGCGATAACCTGGCGACTGTCATAGAACGGGATTGCCTCAAAGCCGCGGGCAATCAATATCTCGACGAGTGTGTCGACGATCATGCGCTCGTCATCGACAACAAAGACGCGCCGCTTGCCGGATTGGGTGTGGCTGCTCAAATCGTGCCGGGCTACCGGCCGCTTCTCGGGTGGAGGGCAGCACATCAGGGAATATTCGAAAGCGGATAAACTCGTAAGCTGCATCGTAGAATTTCCTCAGCACAAACGATGCGGAGATCATTGGACAACATTAGCAGGCCCACAAGGCGGTTAACAGGCCTGCTAGAACGCCCCAGGCTGATCAGAATACACCCAAGGTTTGTTCAATTGCCACCAGAACTGTTCTTAACAAAATGTTCGACGTAGGACAAACAATGCGGCTTGGGGGTCCCGGCCGTGGTTTCGCGCGGACAGGCCGGGGTATGTTACAAATCATGGACGAATGAGCATTTGATCCTATGGACTACCTTTTAAAAACCGAGCCTTCCGAATATTCGTTTGCCGATTTGCAGAGGGAGCAGACAACGAACTGGGATGGAGTATCGAATCCGGTGGCGTTGAAGCACCTGCGCGAGATGAAGCCGGGCGACAGGCTGGTAATCTATCATACCGGCGAAGAGAAGAGCGCGGTGGGAACGGCGTCGG
>QIAS01000368.1:0-10551 GCA_003225615.1 Acidobacteriota bacterium
ACCCCGCCCAGCAGAATTCCTCCCAGAGGAACAAAATCCGGAATACGCGACAGCACCCGGTAGGTGAGCATGGGCAATGGATCGGACGAAAGATGGCTGCGATAACCGAATTCTTCAAACGGAACGCTCGACAGCAGAAGCACTGAAGTACCGCCCACTTCGGTTAATCCATAGATGTGATTGACGTACTTTCCCGGATTGTCACGAATGCGCTGCTGCGCCTCGGCAATCAGGTCCGCCCGCTCGCCGAACTTGGTCGCCCCAGTCGGACAAATCTCCGCGCAAGCCGTCTGCTTTCCCTGGGAAACCCGGTCCGCGCACATGGTGCATTTTTGAACTTTCGGGATCAGCTTGCCCCATTCATACTTTGGCACCCCGAACGGACATGCCACCATGCAATAGCGACATCCCATGCAGCGGCTTTCCTCGTAGATCACCGGACCGGCGGCCGTCTTGCGCAGAGCCCCTACCGGGCAAACCGAGGCGCAGGCCGGATCGGAGCAGTTCATGCAAAGCCGCCGCATGAATTTGTCTCCCTTGGTCAACAAAACCGTAAACTTGTGCTCCGACTGCGTCTGTTCGGCGGCCACGGCATCGTCGTAGCGAAGCTTGTTCTTCTCAGCGCATGCTACTTCGCACTGCTTGCAGCCGATGCAGACCGTCGCGTCGTATAACAGCGCCTTGCTCATGGTGATCTCTCCTCGCCGCTGCGCCATCCCGGAAAAAAATACCCGGGTTCGAGGGAAGCTGTGCCCCGACCCGGGTGAACTGATCCGCAAATGAAAGCGAATATCTCGGGGCGTTCCCGACTGGCTTTTAACCCGCCGGTCCTCTGCCCTCCTCCCCGGATTGACCCGGACCCTAGCAAGAGGCACCCGCACGCTTTCTTCTCCCTGCCGCAAAGCATTCTCTCGGCGGGAGATGCGCAAACGGAACAGCCGCCTACTTCTTCTGCAGTTCGCGAATGTATGACACCAGCATCTTTACCTGGTCCGGCGCCAAAGCCTTGGCTACGCCTGCGTGCTTCGGCTTCTCGGTAATATCCTTCGCCAGTTCATCATCAGAAGCCTTCTTGGCCTCGTCAGATACCAGGCTGGGGATCTTCGCTGCCGGTTTGCCCGCGCCATCCGCTCCGTGGCAGGCAGCGCACTTCGCCTTGAAAAGCGTCGCCCCGTCATCGGCTGCCCAAGACAGGCTGGGGATCAGAATGAATAGGGCCACCGCGATCGTCAGGACAAGCATTGCGATTTTGGTCATCTTCATGATTGCTTTCCTCTCCGTCTGAATTTTTCCAATCTGATGAAAGCAGTGGTCCTCCCCGCACTCCGTGGCGGCTGTTGCGAAAGTAACCACTGATACGACCTCCCGAAAATCAGCTGTAACAAATCTCAGCAGTTTTCGACCTACCTGATGAAATTCTCAGCTTTCGCCGGATAAGCCGCCGTGATGTGAGTCACTTTTGGCCGTGACCCGTGTCGTCATCTGGTGTGCGCCAGAACGTCGTTCCTGCACCTGGGATGTGTCCATCTCTGCGTCCTTGGGGCTTTCTCTGCGTTCTCTGCGGTTAAGAGCTTTTGACCGCCCTGCGGCGCCCAGTTTCCCAGAGCAGGCAGCGACGATTAATGAGGACAATTCCTTCAACTGGCCGCGTTATAGGCACATGATCGCGGTATCGCCTCGTGTGAAAGGTGAGCTGTTCAGTACGGAACTTCCCAAGTCTCCGGCGAAACCGGCCTGAAACTCCCGCAATCTACCAAGCGATCCCTAAGAACCGACCCGGCACTCGGTCCCAAATCGACGAATCACCTGTTACTAAAGGGCAAAATGTCCTACGCCTTCAGTTACTTGCCCGATTCCCCGACATGCATTTGACTATACCCAGCACCTTGCAACTCCAGCTCCTGGGTAGTTTCGGTCTATTGACGAGGAAATGCTTGTGCAATAGCGGAGCCGGGTTACGACACGCCGGTGGGAGAGAAGGTGCAATTTCAAGGGTCCAAATTTTAGGGAGGACAAGTGAAAATGAGAAAGTTAATCGGCGTTGCCCTGTTTCTTTGCCTGGCTTCGCTCATGGTAGCTGCGCAAGAGTCTGGCACCAGCAAGGCAGATATCTTTGGCGGTTACCAATACACTAAATTTGACGGCGGCCTGAACGCGAACGGCTTCAACGGCGCGGTAACTGGCAACCTCAACCGCTGGTTAGGCGTAACAGCGGATTTCAGCGGCGCCTATGGTTCCACCAGCGGCGTCGACACCAAAACCTACACCTACACCTTCGGTCCACAGATCTCGATGCATAGCGGAAAAGTGACCCCGTTTGCCCACGCATTGTTTGGTGGCGTACACGAGTCCGCTTCCGCTAACATCCTTGGCACCACAGTCAGCGCCAGCAGCAGCGGCTTCGCCTTCATGCTGGGCGGCGGACTTGATCTGAAGGTTGCCAAGAGCATGTCGTTCCGTGCGATCCAGTTCGACTGGCTCTCGCTCCACGCCAACAACACAACCGACAACAACAATATGCGGATTTCGACCGGTCTGGTGTTGCACTTCTAATTTGACCGGATTCGCAAGCACAAGGGCGGCCTTTAGGGCCGCCCTTTTTTTCCCTGGACAGGAGAAGCGATTACCTAGCTCCTGAATGCCTCGGCTTACCTTGTCGTGTCTCTTATCTCCGGAAAATCATCTTCCCAATACTCACTGGGCCGGCGACTTTTAGCTGGTTCCAATTCGATGCCGCGCAACTGCACACGCCGAATCTTGCCGGAGATGGTCTTGGGCAGCTCGGAAAATTCGATCCGGCGGATACGCTTGTAGGGACCAAGTCGGCCGCGGATGAATTGGAAAATTTCGCGGGCCATCTCCGCCGACGGCTGATATCCGGGTTTCAAGGTGATAAACGCCTTGGGCACATTCCAGCGGATGGCATCCGGACTGGGTACAACGGCCGCTTCGGCGACGCAGTGATACTCGATCAGTGCGCTCTCCAGTTCGAAGGGGCTAAGGCGGTAATCGGAGCTTTTGAAGACGTCGTCTGAGCGACCGATGTAGGTGAAATAACCATCGGCATCACGGTGAGCCACATCGCCGGTGCGGTAGTAACCTCCGGCAAAACATTTTGTCGTGCGTTCCTCATCATCCATGTAGCCGGTCATCAGGCTGATGGGCTTGGGATCGCACTTTACAGAAATCTCGCCGTCATCGGACTCATTGCCCTCGGCATCGAGCAGGACGATGCGGTGCCCAGGCGAGGGCTTGCCGACGGCACCCGGTTTGACGGTCTGCCCGGGAAAATTCCCCAGGAGCAAAACATTCTCGGTCTGCCCAAAACCGTCGCGGATGGTGATATTCCAGGCCGCACGCACCTGCTCGATAACTTCCGGATTGAGCGGTTCGCCGGCGCTTGCCAGCTCTTCGAATTTCACCGGGAATGATTTCAAATCCTCCAGGATGAACAGACGCCAAACCGTCGGTGGCGCACACATCGTGGTGACGCCGCAGCGCGCGACGACCTCGAGGGTACGCTTCGCGCTGAAGCGATCGTTGTGCACGAAAATGGTGGCGCCCGCGTTCCACGGCGCGAAGAAGCTACTCCAGGCGTGCTTGGCCCATCCGGGAGTGCTGATGTTCAAGTGGATGTCATCGGGTCGGATGCCAATCCAGTACATGGTCGCGAGGTGGCCGACGGGATAGCTTTGGTGAGTCTGCAGCACCAGCTTGGGCAGAGCGGTTGTGCCTGAAGTGAAATACAGCATGAAAGGGTCGGTTGCGTTGGTTTCGCCGTCCGGAGTGAAGTCGGCGCTTTGATCGTACGCTCCCATGTAGGGAATCCAGCCTTCCGCCTCGCCGCCGACTACTATGCGGGTGTAATCGCCGCCCAGGGTGGCGAACTTTTCAGTCAGCCCAGGCAAGGTAATCACGTGCCGCGCTTTGCCGCGCTCGAGACGGTCGCGCAAATCGTCGGGAGTAAGCAGCGTGGCAGCGGGGATAACGATGGCGCCCAGCTTGAGGGCCGCAAGCATGATTTCCCAAATCGCGACCAGGTTGGGAAGCTGGACGATGATCCGCTCAGCCCGGCGAACGCCCTGCTGTCGCAAGAAGTTTGCAACCTGGTTGGAGCGCCGTGACATCTCGGCGAAGCTCAGCTTCACCTCGGGGCCGTTTTCGTCCACGATCCAGAGAGCGGGCTTGTTGTTGCCACGTGCGTACGCGTCGAAGTAATCGAGCGCCCAGTTGAACTGATTGAGCTGAGGCCAGCGAAAATCGCGGTAAGCGGTTTCGTAATCTTCGCGATGCTTGAACAGGAATTCACGCGCGGCCAGAAATGCTTTCAGCCCTTCACCCTGCTGCACACGTCCCATTTCAATATGGCTAACCGTCATAAGCGACTCCTGGAAAGCTGATAACTTCGGGCCAGAGGAGATGGCGGCCATTGTAGTACTGCCGTGCTATCGGGAGACATCCTCAATTAAGGGTGCACCGCCAGATCTAACCGTTAACGCTCATTGCAATCCTAGTCACGCACGTTCAAAGCATCCCGCCGCTGCCGCTCAGCCCTGTGTTATAAATCTTCCAAATGCCCCACGCTCGCCAAGGAACGATACACCTCTTTCGTTTTAAGGGAATTGATGTCTTCCTGCATTGGTCGTGGTTTCTGGTGGGACGAGAAGTTATTCCTCTCTCGCTTGGAACGCGTTGGAGTATCTGGCGCTCTTTCTGATTGTCATGCTTCACGAGTTTGGACACGCCCTCGCCTGCCGACAAGTTGGAGGAACCGCGAACCAGATCTTGCTTTGGCCGCTGGGGGGAGTGGCATATGTGGACCCGCCACCACGGCCGGGCGCTACCCTCTGGAGCATCGTCGCGGGACCGCTGGTAAATGTGGTGCTGTTGCCGGTGATCACGGCACTCGGCTTATTGAGCCGCTCCTCGGGATGGGCGGTAGCGGCGCCCAACGCGCATGCGTTGCTGCGTGCTATCGGGTTCATCAACCTGACCTTGTTGATTTTCAACATGCTGCCCATCTACCCGCTGGATGGCGGCCAGATTCTGCGATCACTACTCTGGTTTGTGCTAGGACGCGCCCGCAGTTTGATGGTAGCCACCATTATCGGTTTCATCGGTGTTGCCGGGTTCGTCATCCTCGCCTTCTGGAAGCAATCCATCTGGTTCGGGGTTCTCGCTTTGTTCGTGCTAATGAATTGTGTAGGCGGACTGCGACACGCGCAGGCATTGTTACGTTTCTCAAAATTGCCCCGGCGGGACGAGTTTGCCTGCCCAGGCTGCAAAACAGCACCGCCTCTCGGCAACTTCTGGAAGTGCGGGCAATGCAGCCAGCCCTTCGACACCTTCCAGACCCGCGCCGTCTGTCCCTACTGTGCAGCCCAGTTTGCCCTTACGAAGTGCCTGGACTGCGGCGGCCTCCATCCCATGAGTGAGTGGCTCGTTTCCGCGCTCGCGCCTTCCAAGCTATAGCTCGTCTTTAGCAGCTCTAAAACGGTTTTCGTGAAGACTGGTGGTAGCAGAGAATTAGCCCGAATCCTTCCCCATCCATAATGAATCAAATTTAGTCATTGAACGGTCCAAACAGCGGCGGAGGTTGAGCACCATTCGCATTCGACGTAACAAGCTCTGCGGGGTCCACAACTAAAGTATGACGCTGATTGGCAAAACTACATACATTTCAAAGGCTTTGCTTCTGAGCTAAGGGGAGTCATGGCGAAAAGAATGTTCCTGATGTTGGGCCTGATGCTGGTGCTCCTCAGCGGCCTCGGCTTCGTGAAATTCCGGCAAGTGCAAGCGGCGATGCACGGCGCCGCATTTCAACCAGCGCCTGAAGCCGTTACCAGTGTTGTGG
Source organism: Acidobacteriota bacterium (assembly GCA_003225615.1). GTDB lineage: Bacteria > Acidobacteriota > Terriglobia > Terriglobales > Acidobacteriaceae > QIAS01. The sequence goes on from QIAS01000368.1 coordinate 5,855, forward strand.
CACGGCGGGAGCAATGGCCGGCGACGATGAGCGTAATCGGCACCATGGAGGCCGTCCATGGTGTCACGGTCAGTGCCGACCTTCCCGGTAGCGTCGCACGAATCAACTTCGATTCGGGCCAGTCGGTGCGCGCCGGAGACGTGCTCGTCGAGCTCGACACCCGGCAGGAACGGGCCCAACTGGCTGCACTCGAGGCACAGCGTGATCTTGCGCGCATCAACTACGGTCGCACGCAGCAACTGGTGGCCGAGGGCGTTGTCTCACGCATGGAGTATGACCAGGCCACGGCTCAGCAAAAGGCAACCGAAGCGAACGTGGCCGAGATCCACGCCACGATTGAGCGCAAGACCATCCGGGCGCCCTTCTCGGGAATCTTGGGTATCCGTAAGGCAAACCTTGGGCAATATCTGGCCGCAGGCGAGGCGGTGGTTCCGCTCCAGTCTCTCAATCCGATCTATGTCGATGTGGGTCTTCCGCAACAGGCACTCGGGCAAGTAGCTGTTGGCCGCAGCTTGCGAGTCACCAGCGAGGATTTGCCCGGACGGGTGTTCACCGGCCGCATCACGGCGCTCGATTCGGTAGTGGACCAGGCAACCCGCAATGTCCAGGTCCAGGCCACACTCTCTAACCCAGAGGGTAAATTGCGGCCCGGCATGTTCGTTCAGGTACAAGTAGGACTGGGCGCAAGCCGTCCGGTGATCGCGCTGCCGGCGTCGGCGATTAGTTATGCACCGTATGGCGATTCGGTCTTCATCATCACCGATCTCAAAGACCAGCAGGGCCGAACCTACCGCGGCGTCCGCCAGCAGTTCGTCAAGATCGAAGGTTCGCAGGGCGACCAGGTGGCCGTTGTTTCCGGGGTGAACCCTGGCGACGAAGTCGTTAGCTCGGGCGTGTTCAAACTTCGCAACGGCGCTGCCGTCCAAGTCAACAATAAGATTCAACCGGCCAATAGTCCGACGCCGAAGCCAGAGGACAACTAAGAATGAAGTTGACCGATCTATTTGTTAAGCGGCCTGTCCTCGCCATCGTAGTCAACCTGGTGATCTTGATCGCCGGGTTGCAATCGATCCGCTCGTTGAGCGTGCGTCAGTATCCGCGCAGCGATATCGCGGTAGTGCAAGTCTCGACGACCTACGTGGGCGCCAACGCCGACCTGGTTCGCGGTTTCATCACCACTCCGCTTGAGCGCGTGATTGCCAGCGCCGACGGCATCGACTACATGGAGTCGTCGAGCGCTCAGGGCCTCAGCACCATCACCGTGCACCTGAAGCTCAATTACGATACCAACGCGGCGCTCACCCAGATTCAGTCCAAGGTGGCCCAGGTCCGCAATGATCTGCCGCCTGAGGCGGAGGCGCCGGTGATTGACCTGCAAACGGCAGACAACCAGTTTGCCGCGATGTACATTGGCTTCTCATCCGCCGACCTCGATCAGAACCAGATTACCGATTACCTGACCCGCGTCGTGCAACCCAAACTGAGCGCGATCAGCGGAGTTCAGCGCGCCGATATTCTCGGCGACCGCACCTTCGCTATGCGAGTTTGGCTGAAGCCAGACAAGATGGCGGCGCTCGGAATTTCGCCCTCCGCCGTCCGCGATGCATTAGCGAAGAACAATTACCTCTCCGCACTCGGAAGCACCAAGGGCTCCATGGTTTCGGTGAACCTGGTCGCCAACACCAACCTGAGCACCGCGGAAGAATTCCGCCAGCTCGTCGTGAAGCAGGACAAGGGAGTAGTCGTTCGCTTGGGAGAGATCGCGGACGTCGTGCTCGGCGCCCAGAATTACGATTCCGAAGTCCGCTTCAACGGTGAGACCGCCACCTTCATGGGAGTCTGGGTGCTTCCTACCTCGAACTCGCTGGAAGTGATCAAAAACGTACGCGCGGCAATCCCCGGCATTCAGGCCCAATTGCCCGCGGGGATGAAGGTTGGGATTCCGTACGACTCTACGGCGTACATCCAGGACGCTATCAACGAGGTGCTTAGGACACTCTCCGAAACGCTCCTCATCGTCATCGTGGTCATTTTCCTGTTCCTCGGCTCGATGCGCTCCGTGCTTATCCCGGTCGTCGCTATCCCGATCTCTCTAATCGGCGCCGTTTTCCTGATGCTTGTGGCTGGCTTCACCATCAATTTGCTGACTCTGCTTGCCATCGTGCTGTCGGTCGGCCTGGTCGTGGATGACGCCATCGTCATGGTGGAAAACGTCGAGCGGCACATCCATATGGGCAAACCTCCAATGCGCGCGGCCCTGGACGCCGCCCGCGAGTTGGTGGGTCCGATCATCTCCATGACCATCACGCTCGCCGCGGTGTATGCACCCATCGGCATTCAGGGTGGCTTGACCGGAGCGTTGTTCCGCGAGTTTGCATTCACTCTCGCCGGCGCCGTCATCGTGTCTGGAATTGTTGCCCTGACGCTTTCCCCGATGATGGGATCGAGGTTGCTGCGGGCGGGAGCCACCGAGCGCGGCTTTGCCGGCATGATCAATCGTCACTTCGACCGCGTGCGTCAGTTCTACACCCGAAACCTCGCCGGAACGCTCCACTACAGGCCCGTCGTTCTTACGTTATGGGCGATTGTGGTCTTGCTGATTGTTCCGTTCTACATGTTCTCGCAGCGGGAGCTGGCGCCCGCCGAGGACCAAGGAGTGGTCTTCGGAGTTATCCAGGCTTCCCCCAACTCCACTATCGATCAGACCAAGCTGTACACTCAGCAAGTCTACGACGTCTATCATTCGTTTCCTGAGGGCCAAAGTGTTTTTCAGATCACCTCCCCCACCGGCGGCTTCGGCGGCATGGTGACGAAACCGTGGAGCGAGCGCAAAAAGACCGCGCAACAACTCTTGCTAGAGTCCACCGGGCCGCTGTCGAAGATCGCAGGCATCCGCGTGATTCCCCTGACCCCGCCTCCGCTGCCGGGCGGAGGCGATTTCCCGGTTGACTTCGTGATCGCCTCTCCGGCCGAGCCGCAGCAGCTTGTGGCATTTGCCAAGCAGCTCGTTGGCAAGGCATTTGCCAGTGGTCTATTCATTTACGCCGACTCCGACGTGAAGTTCGACCAGCCCCAAGCCGAAGTCGTGTTTGATCGCGACAAGCTCCGCTCCCAGGGAGTTGACCTCAGCCAGGCTGGACAGGATCTTTCCACATTGCTTGGCGGGAACTACGTCAATCGATTCAGCATTCAGGGCCGGAGTTACAAAGTCATTCCGCAGGTCAAGCGCGCCGAGCGTCTAACACCTGAGCAACTTTCCCAGATCTATGTCACCGGCTCGCAGAACAAGCTCGTGCCCCTGTCCACTTTCGCCACCTTGCGCACCACGACCGAGCCGCGGGACCTGAAGAAATTTCAGCAGCTCAACGCAGTACGTATTCAGGGCGTGCTCCCGCCAGGAGTACCGTTGGACCAGGCGCTTCGCCTGCTTGAAGACGAGGCCAAAACGATTCTGCCCCGGGGCTTCACCGTCGACTACGCCGGGGAATCGCGTCAGCTCCGAGTTGAGGGCAGCAAGTTTCTTGGCACTTTCCTGTTGTCAGGAATCCTGATCTACCTGGTGCTGGCGGCGCAGTTCGAGAGCTTCCGCGATCCTTTCATTATTCTCGCCGGCTCAGTGCCGCTTGCCCTGTCCGGGTCCCTGCTGTTCTCCTTCCTGGGGCTCACGACGCTCAACATATATAGTCAGGTGGGACTCATCACGCTGGTCGGTCTCATCTCGAAAAATGGCATCCTGATTGTGGAGTTTGCCAACGAGTTGCAAGAGAGAGGAACGGCCAAGCTGGCGGCAATCGTCGAGGCCGCGGGCACGCGGTTGCGACCCATCCTGATGACGACCGCCGCGACCGTTATGGGTCACTTCCCACTCGTACTCGCAAAGGGTCCCGGAGCCGGGGCCCGAAACAGCATCGGTATCATGCTGGTCAGCGGCATGATTATCGGAACAATGTTCACGCTGTTCGTAGTGCCGTCGATCTACATGCTGGTGGCTAGAACCCGGGTACCGGTCTCGACAGACGACGCCGATACGGAAACCGTGCTGCGCGAACCCGCCGAGGCCACAGTCTAGCGAAATTGCCGCTAGTATTTCGGCGCATCGTTGGGTGATCTAGCTCACGGGTTGGGAGCGGTTGCGGAATCGGGTGATTGCTGGACGCACTTCTGATAGACCGGCCACTACCGCATCGACTCTTCCACTTCTGAAATCCAGTTAGGTCTCTTCAGCACTTCCCGCGGCTTGGGCCCGTCCGCCGCGCCTACAATTCCGTCGCGTTCCATCAGATCGATCAAGTGTGCCGCCCGCCCATAGCCAATCCGCAGCCGCCGCTGCAGCAGGGAAGTGGAGGCTTTCCCGAACTCTATGACCAGCCGCACCGCATCTTCGTACATCGGATCGTGTTCACCCTCTTCTCCTTCGCCCTCAGCTCCCGGGCCACCCGCTTCGCGCTCTTCCCTCGGAGCCTCCAGGAATGCCTGCTGATACTCTGCCGTCCCTTGTGTGCGCCAGAACTCGACCACAGAGGCAATTTCTTTCTCGGTTACATATGGAGCATGCAAGCGATGCACTCGGGCCGATCCCGAAGGCAGATAAAGCATGTCCCCCTTGCCCAGAAGAGCCTCAGCCCCATTGGCATCGAGAATGGTGCGCGAATCAACCTTTGTGGCCACCCGGAACGAAATGCGCGCAGGGAAATTTG
>QIAS01000368.1:10659-13373 GCA_003225615.1 Acidobacteriota bacterium
CCGGTAATCACATCCACTGAAGGCCGTTGCGTCGCCAGCACCAGGTGAATACCCACCGCCCGCGCCATCTGCGCCAAGCGGGTAATGGACTCTTCCACGTTGCCAGAGTCCAGCATCATCAGATCGGCCAATTCGTCAATGATGATGATGATGTAAGGCAGAGGCCGCTCCTCAGAATCCTCGCTGAACAGGCTCGGAGTGCCGTCCTCCTCAAAGAGCCTGTTGTACTGATCAATATTTCGAACGCCCTTTTCGGCCAGAAGCTTCAGGCGCCGCTCCATCTCGCGCACCGCATTACGCAGTGCATTGGCGGCCAGCTTGGGCTCGGTGATAATCGGCGTATATAGATGCGGCACGCCCTCGTAAACTCCCAACTCCAGCCGCTTCGGATCCACCAGAACCAGACGCACTTGGTCAGGAGTTGCCTTGTAGAGAATAGACATGATCATGGCGTTGATCGCCACACTCTTGCCCGTTCCCGTCGAGCCCGCAATCAGCAGGTGAGGCATGCCATACAAATCGGCCACTACGATGCGGCCATTGATGTCTTTGCCGAGAGCCAGCGTGAGCTTCGACTTTGAACCGATAAATTCCTGCGACTCTAAATTTTCCCGCAGCCAGATGATTTCCCGATCGCGATTAGGAACCTGTATCCCCACCGTCGATTTCCCCGCCATGCGCTCGATGAGAATGCTTTCTGCCTTGAGAGCGAGGCACAGATCATCGGTAAGGTTGGTAATGCGGGTGTACTTGATGCCCGCTTCCGGCTTGAACTCAAATGTAGTGACGACAGGTCCGGGATTGATCTGCGTCACCTGCCCGTGCACTTCAAACTCTGAGTATTTGTCCGTCAGCACGTTCGCCAGTAGCTTCAGTTCTTCCGCATCCACCGCCTGCTGCTCATCCGGACGGTGCAGCAGGCTGCTCGGCGGCAGTTTGTAGTTGCCCGCAATCCGCGGCAGCGTGGTCTTGGCTTTTTTCCCATTATCCGCGCGGTCGGTCACTTCGGGCGCGGCTTCGGGGAGTTGTTTCATTGCAGCGGGCGCCGGCACAGCAGTCTCGGCCTCATCTTCCGCTTTAGCTTCGCTCATGCGCTCAATGCCGGTCTTGTAGGGGATGGAAGGCAGCGGAGGTTCGGGGAACCGCGACCCATCTGGCTCAGACGATGCTGCCACAACAGGCCGCGTCGCCCGCCGTTTCTCCAGATCCTTTTGCATTTTCGCTTTCGTTCGCTGATCCTGCCAATCCTTCCATCGGTCTCGCAAGGCAAACGCGAACGCAAAGTGAGTGGGAATCCAGATCTGCAGCGAGGAAAACGAAAATGCAGTCGTCAGATACAGCGCAACTGCCAGCACCGTTGCACAGACGATATATGCCCCCGCGAGGTTAAAGTAATGGATGAGGGCATCGCCCACAATCCGTCCGAGCAGGCCTTCCACAGGAACCACACTCATCCAGTAAAAATGCCCGGGCAGCAAAGCCAGCATGGCGGGAACAAACACGATGAGCCAGATCCCGCCCAGACTCTTGGCCAGCGGCGATAGAATCCGCCGCGACCGGAACCAGCGCGTCCCCATCATGCCGGCAAACAACGGCAGGAGAAATGCGCCCACGCCCAAAAACTGCAGCAGGAGGTCCGAAACGAAGGCGCCGACAATACCAATCCAGTTACGCGCCGCGTGCGATCCCGTCAGCACCGACGCGCTGTTGAAAGACGGATCCAGCGGAGAATACGAGGCCAAAGCAAGAAAAAGGAGGAGCGCAGAGACACCCAACAAGAATCCCACCAGCTCGTTGAGCCGGCGGTTGTTCGTCGGATTAAAAATTCGCGAGACAAACTTCATAGGCGCATCCCCGCACCGCCGGGCAAACCCGACCCCAGCCGCAATGCCCGAAGCACGCCAGAGCCTAACGATTATGCCAAGAACCCCGGCTCGCGACAATGCGCCATTCGGGCCAGTATCGAGTTAGTTCTTAGGGGCGAACGTAGAGCAAAGCCAGCGCGTCTGCAAAGGCCGCGTGGCGACGGCGGCCTCGGCCGTCCTGCCGGAACGCAGAGCAAGGCGCGGAGATCTTGAGAGAGACAAGAGTTCCCCACAATGATCCGATACGCCGCGAATGGAGCAAACCCCCGGCGCCGGACCCAGGCCATGAACCACGCCACCGACCCGTATGCCACAATGAATGACACCACGAACCCAATGAACAACAACACCCATCCATGCGCATCAATGCCTGAGGCTCCAATGGGATTAGCCTCAGAATGCCGCAGCGACTTCAGCAGGTCATAACCAGTCGCCGCCACCATAGTCGGAATTGAAAGAAAGAAAGAAAACTCCAAAGCCGCCGCGCGTGACATCCCCACTATTTGACCAGCCGCAATCGTTGACATCGACCGCGACGTTCCTGGAAAAACTGCCGACAAAATCTGGCAAGCGCCAATCCAGATCGCCTGCCCCAGGCTCATGTCCTCCATGCGCCAGGTATGAATGCGGCTCCCCGGAGCGCTCGGCCCAGCGGCTTCGTATTTGGCATTGATAGCGTCAATCACCCACATCACGACACCGCCAATCAGCAGCGCGTACCCCATGATGTACAAGCTCTCAAGATGCTTTCCGATGATCTTGGTCAGCAAAAAAGCTGGGATCGCCGTTACCACAAAAGCCACCATGGTTAAGCCCAAAGGGTGAGTTAGAGGCGTGCGATCCCCTCGT
>QIAS01000368.1:13494-15379 GCA_003225615.1 Acidobacteriota bacterium
ATCCGCAAGTGCGCCGTCGAACTGACCGGCAAAAACTCCGTCACACCCTCGACAATTCCGAGTAGCAGGGAAAGCAGGTAATCGTTCAAGCTTCCTCCAGAAAAGTTGGTGGATTGAGTATCGCAGAAATATTAGGGGGAACTACTTGCGACCTTGATTCAGGATAGATTGTCTGTATTCGTCACGTAATCAGTGCCGTTCTACAGCGACCTCCGCGAATCCTCTGCGTACTCTGCGGTTAAAGGCTTTTCCCCACCAGGAAGAAAACCTCACTCCGTAGCATTTCCATAAGTCGGAACATTCTGCTGAATCAAAAACCCTAGCCGATAACCCCGCGCTGCCCAATCCGATTGCGGGTATTGCGAAGTCAGCTTCTGCGCTAAAGCCAAAGCTCTGCTCTTGGCCTCCTCCGACTTCTTCGCCTGAGTCTCTGTTTTATAAATCTCAATCAGAGCCGAACGCCTCCAGGCAGCTTCGTATAACGCCTGCGCCGCCGCGGGTGATTGCGGGCGCTCATTGGCATACTTCTCGTAAGTTTCCGCTTCCTTCTCCGGACACTTGGACGAGCCTTGCCAATCCCCACACAGCTTATTCTCGATCAAATGGAAAGCGGCCAGATCGGCCCATTTCGTGCCGGGAAATTTCTTGATGACCAGCTTCATCCACTGCTCATCCATGCCCTGGCGCAGAAAAGATTCCTTCTCGCGTGCTGAAGGCCGCGTCATCACGTCGGCCTTTTCCACCTGCCAACGAATATCGGCCGCGCGGTACAAACCTTCCCCCGCCAACGGCGAAGCAGGGAAGTAGTCATAGACGCGGTAGTAAAGGCGGGCCGCGTCCTGATCCGCGCCGCGCCGCCCGTGACGCCGGCTGGCTTGATCTTCGGAATCGGTGGCCTCCCCAAAAACAATTTTGTCGCCATTGGGAGTGCTTGCCCGCACCAGGCCTTTGTCCATAATCCAACCCGTAACTGTCTTTTCGCTGACTTCTTCCTCGTCTCCGTCCGCCGCCCGCGCCGCTCCCAGCAACGCCTCAACATGAATCCAATTGCGGCTGGTTTCCAGGATGATGAGTTCACGCCCTCGCTCCACCTCCGCCAGCTTTGCCGAACTCGCATCCGGCGACAGATAAAGATTCGCCTCCCGCACGGGAGTCGCACGCTCAGCCGCACCGAAAGCGGCAACCGAGCACATGATGGCTGCCGACAGAATGCCAATGACCCAACCCAACCACTTCATTTGCTGACTGCTCCTTCAATTAATTTCATTCCAAATTCAAGCCCGCCGCTTCCGAATTTCCTGCAACATGCCTGGCTCGATGTTCCCGCCGCTGATGACCGCCACGGTCAATCTGGTTTTCGGCAACTCGTCACGATGAAACATAAAGCCCGCCACAGCCACGGCCCCGCTCGGCTCGGCAACTGTTTTGAGATCCCCCGCCAGTTCCTCCATTGCGGCTCGAATCTCATCTTCACTGACAGTCACAATGTCATCCACAAACTTGCGAATGTGTTCAAAGTTAATCGCACCCACGCTCTGCGTGCGCAAGCCGTCCGCCAGTGTGCGTGTAACTTGCTCGGCAGGGAACTGCACAATTTTTCCTGACCGCAGACTCGCCTGCGCATCCGCCGCCAGTTCGGGCTCAACTCCAATTACTTTCACCTCAGGCCTGCTCAGCTTGACTGCCGTAGCCACGCCGCTGATCATCCCCCCGCCCCCGACCGGCACGAGCACCGCCTCAACCTCCGGCATGTCTTCCAATATTTCCAACCCCATCGTCCCCTGACCGGCAATGATCTTTTCATCATTGTACGGAGGCACGATAACGTACCCGTGCTTCGCCGATAACTCCTGTGCTCTCGCCATACGCTCATCGCTACCTGGCC
>QIAS01000369.1:0-9667 GCA_003225615.1 Acidobacteriota bacterium
TCGCACTTCGGAACGCACAACACAGAACTACCGACCCATTGCCACAACGATCCTCAACGAGGCAGTAGTTGGGGCATTTCAGCCAGCGCATACCCCATCACCGCCATCGCCGCGGCGTTCTCGCGCAGTTCGCGCGGAACTATCTTGTCCAGCGTGTCAGCTGCCGTGTGGTGGTAGTTGAAGTAAGTGCGGCCATCCTGCTTGACCCCGAATGCGGGCACGCCCGCCTTCGCCATCGTAGAAATGTCCGCCCCCGGACTGTAATTTGTGATCTTGATAATGTTAGCGCCCAAATTTTGAAGAACGCTTTGCACCGGCTTCAACAGATCCAAAGCAGCGGGAGTCACTTTCGCGTCGAAGCCCAACGGGTGAGCGGCCCCCAGATCACTTTCTATCGCCGCCATGTAGTTGGGAAATTCAAGAGCGTGTGCCTTCGCATAGGCGTCGCGTCCGCCACCGCCGTTCTCTTCATCCATCCAGGCAATCACGCGCATGGTGCGTTTCGGCTGCAGGTGCAATTGTTGGAGAATGTGCGCCGTCTCCATCGCGACGGCCACTCCAGCGGCGTCGTCAATCGCACCCGTACCCAAGTCCCAGGAATCCAAATGGCCGGAGACAATCACTACCTGCTCGGGATGCTCTGAGCCTTTCAAGTCCGCGACTACGTTGTAACTGGTGATGTCAGGCATGCGGTGAGGAGTCAGCGTCAGGTGCATGCGCACCGGGCCTTCCGCCGCAAGATGCGAAATGAGATCCGCGTCCTCCGCAGTTACCGCCCCCGCGGGAATGCCCGCCGCCTGGCTCCATCCGGTGTGTGGCAGCCGGTAATCGGCGCCACCGACCGAGCGGATCAGCGAAGCTAGAGCGCCCAGCTCTGCGGCAGCCTTGGCGCCGCTGCCACGATACTCTACCGCTTCGCCATAGGCGTCGAGCGCAAGTCCAGCCGCGGCTTTCTGTTTGTCAAACGGGAAATTAAGTAGCACGATTTTCCCCGCGACCTTTTCACGTCCCAGGGTTTTCAGCTCGTCAAAATTATGGGCGACCACTACCTCGGCCGTAAGTCCCTCCACCGGCGTCGCCGTGCTTCCGCCCAGCGCGGTCAAGACAATCTTCTGTGGTGTTCCGCCCGCCTGTCCCGGATACTCCACCAATTCGCCGGTCTCGATCCCGCGCACCCAATGCGGCACCCGTGCTTCTTCCAGTCGCACCTCGAGGCCCAGCTTCTTTAATTCCTCCGCCACATATTCGACCGCCTTCTGCGCCTGTGCCGATCCGCTCATCCGCGGCCCGATATTTTCCGTCAGGTGCGCCACCTGCCGGTAGGTGTAATCATCGGCCAGTGCCGCATCTCGAATCGTGGCAAGCTCCTGCATAAGTTGCGGGGAAAAAGACGCCTGAGCGTTCGCGGTCGGACGCGTGGCCGAAGGTTGAGGCTTATTCTGAGCAAATGCGGCGCTGGAAAAAAGCAGGATAAAAGTAAGAGCAGTCGAAATGCGCATGCGTTTAGGCAATCACCTCGCGGATCACGGCAGAAAGCTGGCATCTACACGACAGGACAATATACAGCAGACAAAGGGTGAAGGACGATTTACGAACCCCGAAGTGGAATCCTAAATCGTCCTCCTACACTCGGTTAGAAGCGGAACACAATACCGGCGGAATAGCGGAAGCTGTTTTGCTGTCCTGCGGAGTTGGTGGCGAACCCGCTGGCTAACGCATCCAACGAGCTGAATTGGGTGCGAACATAATCGATCTGCGCGGCGCGGATGGCAAACCTCTTTGACAAGCCGATGTCAACGCCGCCGCCGAAGGCCATCGCGAACCCGGTCGCACTCGTCACTCCGGTAGAGAGTCCGCCGATAAAGGGAAGCCCGGCGCCGGCGCTCAGACTGGAATGTGCCTCACCGAACAAAGCGTGCGCAAAAACCGAGCTCTTCCCGAAGCGGGCGGTCGCGGTCGGCCCTACCAGGAAGTCATATACATGTAATTCCGAGCAGCGAGCCGATGCCAAACAGCGAATCCAAAGAAGCCGCTGTCCGATAGTTCCCGTCCACCTGCCCGGTAATGCCAAAGTAACGGCTAAAGTTCACCGTGGCTTGGCCAGTCCAACCGTTGAAACCATTGTTGTTATTGCGGAGATATGAATAGCCTCCGAAGATTTCAGCTCTAGGGGCCACCGTGGCCTCCTGGGCCAAAAGCCCCGCTGGCGCCAGCAAAAGCAATAACATCACTAAACCATACCTGTGCATTTTTTCTCGCTCCTGGGAAAGGATATTGCTGAGTAAGATGCAAGCCGGGAGCGAACATGAGGAAAGAAATTTTCCTTTGTCGCGAAGCGTTTGTAAAGACTCGTAATACTGCGCGGGCCAGCGCAATGTCGATTCGATACAACTCCGATCACCGCTTTTCGCAACCTAAGATGTTGGGGCGTATCATTCCAAACTTCAGGGCGTTCCGGGCTTAGAGCACTGTGCGACGAAACCTTTTTTTTCTTCTTCTGAGCTTCTTATTTCTCTCCTGCACGCGGCACTTCGTGCCGGCCCAGTCCCCGACCGCTGCCACTCCCTTGCCACCCACGCGGGTACCGCGTTTTCAGCACGTCTTTGTGCTCGTGGAAGAGAATCAGAATTACGACAAGGTCATTGGCAACACCAAAGACCTGCCTTACCTGAATGACCTCGCCAGCCATTACGGGCTGGCAACCAATTACTTTGCCAACACCCATCCCTCGCTCAACAATTACTTCTTCCTCACTTCCGGACGGAATGGAACCAGGGCCCCGTGGATCGGGGGGCTCGCCGACGAGTACCCTTTCCCCGTGTCGGGTGAAAATGTTGTCAGCGTGCTCAGCGCCAATGACAGAAGTTGGAAAGTCTACGCGGAAGGGCTACCACGCGCGGGATATATCGGGGACGACCGCTTTCCTTACATAAAGCGCCACAACCCCTTCGCGTACTACCGCACAGTTCGCAACGATGCGTCGCAACGTGCCAATATTGTTCCCTTCGACGACTTCCATCATGACCTGAAGGGAGGCAGCTTTCCCGACTATTCCTTTATCGTGCCCAACATTTATCACGACGGCCACGACGATGCCGAAACCCATCGCATAGCTGAATGCGGAGATCACAGGGCGCTGAAAGAAATTGATGGCTGGCTGAAGAACAATATCGATCCGCTGGTCACATCCGAAGCCTTCGCCCGCGACGGCCTGCTAGTCATCGTGTTTGACGAAGGCTGCGAATCCGGTAGCGAGGCCGATTGGCGCTACGATCGCGACCACCCCACCGTCAAAGGTGGAGGCCGAGTCCCCGCCATCGTCATCAGTTCGCGAACTCCGCCCGGCACGACCTCCGACCTGCTCTACCATCATCAAAGTGTTTTACGTCTTGCTCTGAAAGCTCTGGGGATCGAGCACGCGCCTGGACTGGCCTCCATCGCGCCCGATATGAGCGATTTTTTTCCCAAGCCCGGAGAGCAGCCACTAGGAGTTGGAGAAAAGCCCGCCGCCCACCCCGAAGGTCCGCCTCATTGAGGCGTGAGTAAGAGTATGCGGCATGCCGAACGAGTTTGTATGCTGAGCGAAGCGAAGCATTTCTATGATGAAGGCCCTGGTTGCCCCACTCATATCGCTGTTGGTAATAGCTAGCTACGCCCTCGCTCAGGACAATTCAGTCGCGACAGATCCCAAGCACGCTCATCCTGCTCCGGGCACATCCATCGTTCGTTTCGCGCAACTCGACGAGGGCGTCTATAAAGGATCAAAGCCCAAAAACGACGCTGACTATCGATTTCTACAATCCAAAAACATCAAATACATTCTGAACCTGAAATTCTTCCCTCTGCTCTACCGCCTGGAAAAGAAGAAGGCTGCGCAGTACGGCATGGTAGTGATTCCGGCCACCATCAATGCCTCGCCCATCGCGCCTTCGGAAAAACACGTCCGCCAGATTCTCTGCATATTGCGCGACAAACGTCTTCGCCCCATCTATTTTCACTGCGACGTCGGCCGCGACAGGACCAGCCTTATCGCCACGCTATACGAGATCCACTTTCGAGGTTTGCCGGCCGACAGTGCCTGGCAGGAAATGAAACACTTTGGTTTTAAGGATGACTGGACGCTGCGTGGCCTGAGCGTTTACTTGCGGAAGCATTCAAAAACACCGCTGGTGGACGGGAAACACGTTTGTAAACCAATTCCGCTGCCCTCCCTACGAAACGAAACCAGCAGTCCGTGACTCGCCGATTTCATGCGATTCACGATTCCGCGAACTGAGCCCGCGCAAAGCCATGCTTCTCTCAGGAGGGGGGAGGGGAGGGCGTACCATGCTCGGAATTCAGATGGCGAAGAAATTCGGCGTCAAGCCAACCCACGAGCCGATTTTGCTGGTCCAGGTTCGCACACTGAAAAGTCAGGCCTGCTTTGCCGTGTCTGTCGTCCCACACCACCGTGCCTTCGGCGGTCATCACGCAGGAGACGTCGGGTATGGAAAAAACGAGTTCCAGAGTTTCTCCCAAATCCAGCACGCAGGGAATATTCACGGCCATGCCGTTGCGGCTGATATTCATCGTGTTGCACTGTAACTCCGTCCCGCAATTTCTTCGCAGCCGCACCTTCAGCTTCACTGCATATCTGAAGTAGCGCCTGCGCTCTCGCAACATCAGCCCATACGCGGTATGCAGCACTTGTTTGATGCGGGTAGGCTCGAACGGCCGTTCGAAAGCAAAATTCGCGCCCTGGTCCAGCGCCCGCTGCCGCGCATCGCTGTCGCTGGCCACCGCGAATACCAGCGCGTTCTTGCTGGAGTGGCTGTCCCGCAGACTTTTGATTATCGGAAGAGTTTTGCGGAGGTTGTCGAAGTCAAGCACCAGCGCCTCGAACCGGACCACTCTCAGGCCCAACTCGGCGCCGGATTCATCGCCGTAGCTCTGCACTGCGACGCCGATCTCGCGAAACAGATCGGAAAAGATCCCCACCATCTCATGATCATGGGTGACCAGCAGTGCTCTTATTTCCGCAGTATTAGACATCGCCACCTGGAATTCGGTCTAGCACCTTAACAATTGCGCGATGCGCCTGAGCATTTCTTCGGCGTTGGCGTCCCCGGGGATGGTTTGCGCCCGTAGTTTCACCCAGGCCTCGGCGAGCGTCAGGCGCTTCGCTGCGGGTTTGCTGTACATCCCTTCGGGCGACAGAGGACTGCTGGATGTTATCTGATCCAAACGTTGATCCCCGTGTTCTGCTGTAAACCCCGCAGCAAAAATATGTGCGTCGCGCCAGTCCCGAATCCTCGGACTGTTCTGCGGTATAAGGAATGCTCGCCCCACTATGTGTTCTTCTTGCCCGAGAATGGACCCCCAGGTAATCATTTGTAAATCGGCGCGAGTGCTTATAACCCCAAACATTGCTGTCAGCTTGGATACGCAAAGCCGGGAGCCGTAGGTTATTGACCTACATAGCGTTATGTAGGTTATCCTGTTACGAAATCCGAACAAAAACAAATTTCGAGTAGAAACACGGCTCCGAAGTGTAAAGCTAAAATGAGGCGGGGGTGCCGGGCAATAATGAGCTTTCTTTTCCCTTCCGCACAATTATCTTATGTTCTCGGCGCGAGCCGATTTCAAATCCATCGACTCCGGGTCGGTGGTTGCGTCGTGCCACACCCGAAGGAGCGTTGTTGAGCCGAAGCTTTGAGTTTGGGGACCAATGCAAAAGATCCGGTTGGTGCTGTTTTCTAAGTACCAGATCGTGAGGGCAGCGCTCAGGCATATGCTGGTTGCAGCCAGCGATCTCGAGATCGTTGCTGAAGTCGAAAATCTCAACCAGGCCGAACAGGCGGTTCACAAGCTTCATCCAGATGTCGTTTTGGTCGAGACCATCGAAACGACCAATCCTTCGATTCCGAAACTTGCCGAGAAGTCAACGCGTAATGGGAAAGTTTCCGTGGTGGTTCTGACTAATCAGGGCAACCCTCGCCTGGTCCGCGCCATGTTGCGGGCGGGAGTCGCCGGCTACGTCCTCAAACATTCAAGCGAAGCGGAATTACTGCTCGCAGTCCGCTCCGCTGCCCGCGGCCGAAAATTTCTTGATGCCAGCCTGATTGACCAGATTGCGTTCGAAGGTGCTGCCGCGGCCGGCCCGGCCGAGGGCAAGCACCATCTCAGCAGGCGCGAGCTCCAGGTGCTCAAGGGATTGGTCCAGGGCTACACCAGTCCAGAAATTGCTCGAGAACTGCATCTCAGCAGCAAGACCGTCCAGACCTACCGATCGCGTATTTACGAGAAACTCGAAGTGCGCAGCCGCTCCGACCTGGTGCGCTATGCGATATCGTCGGGATTGTTGTCACTGAACGAAGCCCTGCCGGAATAATCCGCGTTCGAGTCCGCACAATCATTTTTCACCCACGTCTGACTTTTTAGCTGGGACGCATCTCAACGCACCCCGGTCTTCCCATCTTTCGGAGACTGGGGTGCATGACAGCAAAAGAAGCTCACTAGTGAGTGGCGGGCGCGGGATAATCCGGCAACTTCTCTTTACTGGCATCGGCCCGTTTGAGTTCCAGTTCATCGAACAACAGCGCCGGGCTAAGAATGCTCTGGGGAACCGGTTCGGTTCGATCCTCCACGTCTAACTTATTTCCGGCTGCGATCACGTTATTGCGTAGCGAGCGTGCGTCCAGGTCGCCGAAGATTGCTCCCCGCACCAGCTCCTGGTGGCCATCCTTGGCCCAAACCCGGTACAACAATCGAGGCGCCATGCGCGGCCCGAGCGTTTCGACCAGGTACCCATAAGGCAATTCGCGCTGTTTGCATATTTCAACCAGCTTTTTCTTGAGCTCCTCGTCGGATAACGGTTCCGAGGACTGCACGATTAGATTGCCCACGCTGGCGGCCGGCGCTCCCACTGCGGGACCTCTTCCGTGCCCGTTGGAAACTGGAAAATCGCGGATCGGCTGCCGCCCCATCAGATAGCTGACCAGCAGTCCTTTCTCAACAACGGAAACTCGTGTCGCCTTCACACCCTCATCATCTACCTGATAATTTCCCAGCAGAGATTCGCCTTCGTACTTTGAAATCGTAGGGTCGTCCACCACGGACAAGAAGTCCGGCAGGACGCGGCTCTTGTAGCTGTTGGCCCAGGCGCCAGTAGTGCGTACATTCTGACCGAGGGGGCCAGGCTTGCCCAGTACATTAGGCCCGACCAGAGTGCCGACCACTGTTGCCGCAGCATCCCCTGACAACAGCACGGGACCGCGGTAATCTTCCTCGATAACCGGCGCCTCCCGCAGTGCTTTCAGCGTGCCCAGCAAGTCGCGTGTTTGCGACAGAAACTTTTCTTTTCCGGGCAAGTCGCGGGTCTCGGTGACCGCATCGCCATGCGAACGATCTAACCGCATGCCGTCTCCGGCTTGTGTAAACCCTGAAATAAACGTGACGTAGACACCCTGGCCGCTACGCACGACAGTTCGCTCAGAATTGACAAAGTAGCGGTTGACCGCCTGGAACCGGACCGACGTGCTCAGGGATTCAATTTGCGGGTCACCGCGGTAGAGTGCCGACGCTTCTTCCAGCATCTTCAGCCAGGGCTGCGGATCCAAATTGAGCAGCGCCCGCTCCCCGATGGATTGCACTACCGGAGCATGCGCAAAATCGTCCACTGGTTGGTCTACGCTGAACTGCTTGAGTTGCGCTTGCTTCGCCGTGAGCGCCTCCGCCGCTGCCTTATAGGCGCGATCCGTAGCCAGCCAGAGTTGGTGGCGTAGCGCCAGTTCATCATTATCCAGCGGCGCGAGCTCTAATGTGCCTTCGCCAGGACCGTAATAGCTGTCCTGCTTGTAATCGCCTACCCGCACTACCACGCGTAGTAGGCGAAAGTGTTGGCGTGCCTGATTGAAGTCATCCAACTCCATCACGCGGTAATCGATGTAGTACGGCAGTTGCATACCCTCGAGCTTGAGTTTCGTCTTCGACCGCTCCATCTCCGCGAGCATTGCCCGCAAGACCGGGTCATCATTGGGATTCGCCTGGGTACTGGACGAACTCTGTGCGACCGCGCCGCCCACCAATACCAATATCAGTAGAGCGATCGCTATCAGCTTGCCCGTCGTGGAGGCCGGACCAACCCCTGCTGTGCTACGAGATACTGTGCGAACTCTGCCGCTCATTTCGCACCTTCGCTGTGCACTGCAGGATTGGTGCTAAGAGTCTCGAAGCCCGGAGGCGGCAGAATGGGCGGCCGCGCGTGCGAGTGCGCTCGCTTCTGCACTTCCATTTCCGAGAAGAGCATCGCCGGGGCCGCGGCCGCGACCGGCACGCTGCCCGATTCCGCTCCGCATATCCCGTTAAAAACATCGATCTTTTCCCCGGTAAGCTGAATGCGGGTGAGCGCCGCCAACGGAGTTCCCACAATATCCACCCCCCGCACCAGCTCATCCGGACGCCCATCTGGATACACGCGCCACACCATCACCGGCAATATCTGGAATGCTTGCGGCAAGGCTCGCGTCGTCAAGGTGAATCCGCCTTCAATGTCTTCGAAATACAGACCGTAAGGCTTGCCCTGTTTCTTGATCTAGTCAATCAGTTTCTGGCGCAGCTCGGAATCTTTCACGGTTTGCGAAGAAGTGATGATCAGGTTCCCCTGTCTGCCCGTAGGCATCAGCCCCGGCTGGCTCCGCCCATGCCCGTTGGATTTTTCGAACCCTCTTATCGGCATGCGCGACATCAGAAAATTCTTCAGGACCCCGTCTTTAATAACTTCCACTCGCTGCGCCGGCATGCCTTCGTCGTCGTATTGGTACCAGCCGCTGAGGTCCATGCCGTTCAGAGTGCGTTGCGTGGGATCATCCATCACGCTCAGAAACTGCGGCAGAACCTGCTCGTTGACCTTTTTTGTGAAGGTCTGACCTTCTTCATCGCCGCGCTGCCGGTGACCTTCCAGACGGTGCCCCAGAACTTCATGAAAGAAGACCGCAGACGCTCTGCCCGAAAGTAAGGCGGGACCATCGAAAGGCGTAGCCAGGGGCGCTGCTCGCAACGCTTTCAGATCACCGGCCATCTTCTGGATCTTGGCGGAAATTTCCGCCTCCCCGGGAAGACGCTCGGGAGCGGCCGCCTGGAAAGTTTCCACCCGCATCAATTCCATGCCATCGTCGGCCCGGGTCTCCGCCTGGATCATCAATCGCACCACGCTTTCGGGCGTCACTACCCGGCTGCCATCGCTTGCGACGAAGCTGACCTGAGTCTTTTGCGCCAGCAAGATCACCATTGAGGAGTAAACTTCCGGAAACTTGCTGAAGTATCCAGAGTAGCGCCGCACCCGCTCCTCCCAGGCTTTCTGATCCAGCTGAAATCCGGGAGCACTCCCGGCAATGTGGTTCTGCGATTCCTGCTGGCTGAAGTCTGGAGAAGTGTCCTCAGCTTCGGTGCGAACTGCATTCTCCGTTTTCACGTTCAGATAGGCCTTGGCCGCCTTGCGATATTCCTCGTACGTCAACTGCCAAAGTACGTGCGCCAGGGCATCGCGATCGTTGGAGTAGGGCAGCAATCCGTAGTTAATCCCCGAGGTACGGCTTTCTTCGTGAGTATTATCCAGAGCAGTACTGCCAACCCGCATGCTCACGTTCGCCATCCGTTGCCGCACCCGGGTCGAGTTCACCAGCGAACC
>QIAS01000369.1:9683-15278 GCA_003225615.1 Acidobacteriota bacterium
AATAAGGAGCGGGATCCAGTTTGCCCAGTTGCAAACGCGCACGCTGCAGTTCCTCTTGCATGGTCGAGAGCAAAACGTCCTCGGCTTGTGTCTGATTTGTTCCACTGGCTGCACTCAGGGTAAGGAGCACAAGTAGAAATCCGACTGTTGGACCCGAAATAAGGTTTTTCATGTTAGGAATGGACAAGTGTATCCGAGTCCGGGTTCCCGACAAGCTGAGAACTTGGTTCCGTGAGCTCTTTCCTGCCAAAACAAAAAAGCGGCCCCATTTCTGAGGCCACTATTCTAAAGAGGCAAGATGGTGGGAAAGTCAGGGAAGGTGATGCAAAGTGCCGTTCCAGTTAGCGGAACGGGCAAACGGGAGTTGTCGAGAACAGTGGAAGAGAGTGAAGGTCATAACTTGTCTGCGGCCTCTTTGGTATTAGTGGATTGTGCACTTGCTCGACCAAAAATTGACGATCACCAAGGCTTGTGACTACCCTATCCTAAGTGCATGGAACTACTAGCTTTAATCCATTTCGAGACACCCGCTTGCACCCTAAATGGTGCGCCTGCTAAGGAAAACAACTGCACAATGATGCACATTCCCTGCGTGGCAATCTTCCACAGGTCATTCCTTCTCCAACCTCAAAACGAAAAACCCTGCCAGCCCGACTGACAGGGTTCGTCTACGTGAATTTGCTTTTGTCTAGCTGTTTCCTGCTACGGTACGCAGCTTGCCAGGCAAGAAGTGATAAGGGGGCCAAGGACCGCTGATTACCAGTTCACAATTTTTGAGTTGCTTGGCCGCAGTTGTGTAGCGGTTCTGGTATTTTTCCACAGATTTTGACTCGATCAGATGCGCGATATCAATCAGCATGCCGTCAGCGGCAACGCGCTTGCAACTGATCTCCTCGTCGAGGGGATTAAACAGCTTGTGAACCTGGACGGAGAGCGCCCTTGCCTTGGTCTGCCGTTCCCGCTCCCGCGAAGCCTTCTCGCGAAGCTTTATCAGGTACTCCCCACCAACAGTGTCCGGCAGTTCGATGTCGATCATTGCCTCGCGTAGGGAGCCGTCGCGCACGACTAGCTTAAGGTGCATTTCTGCCTTTCCCTTAAGTTTGGCCACGCTCAGCCCAAAAGCGCGCCGGTTGGAGCGCACGGCCTGGCGTAAAGCGTCCTCTGTATCGAAGATGGTTCCAAAACGGAAGGGTAAAACAGTCGCATTCCGGAAGCAGACGCTCACAACCCGAGCGTGCTCCAAAACAGTCTTTTCTTCCAGCTTGCTAGTGTTGCGATCATACTCACTGCCCACAACTGCGAATTCTCCACTGGGATAGCCCAGCACGGCGGCACCGTTCACACCCTGAATCCCTTCCAAAAGGAAAGGACGCCGAGCGCGAGTGCCATTGGATAGGGTCTGGTGTTCCGTGAGGCAGTACGCGTACCACGCCATATTCAATCTCTCCGAACCGGGTAGAGACGAGCCTGGGAGCTCTTCTCATGTTATTGACGACTGTCTGTCGAATCTGGAAGAAAGGGCGGTGCTACGACGAGATGAACGCCAACTGCTGCGTTCAAGGTTCATCTTACGTCTTCCACAGGTTAAATTGCAACCATTTCGTGGCATGTAGCATCTTCGCGCGAGAAAATTTCCACTCTGCACTCGGGATGGATTCTCTTTGGTGGGCTGCCTGTTAGTCGTCAGCCGAAGCCCTCCAACAATTCCTAACGACCCAGCAGATCTAGTCCAAGTCATTGAATCGCAATCACTAAACTTATGTAACCTACCTGGTCATCAGCAAACATGCTAAAGATTTCGAGGGGACCTGCCTGTTTCGGCGGCAGCCTATCCGCCCCGAGACGTTCTCGATGAAACCAGCTGACGAGTTGCAGTTAGTGGACGGGACCAAGGCCGTAGTTTGCAGCGAAGTCATGCGCAAGCTGATGGCGATGGTCACCCGCGTGGCCCGGCACGATGCGGCCGTGCTCATCGTCGGCGAGACCGGTAGCGGTAAGGAACTGGTCGCCCAGGCAATCCACCAGAATTCCCTGCGTTGTGGAAAACCATTTGTGGACGTCAATTGCGCCGCCCTCCCCGAACACCTGGTCGAAAGCGAACTCTTCGGCTACGAAAAAGGTGCTTTTAGCGGCGCCGACGCCATGAAGCCTGGCCTCTTTGAACTGGCCGATAATGGCACCCTATTTCTCGATGAAATTGGTGAACTAGATGGCAAGGTCCAGGCCAAGCTGCTGCGTGTACTCGATGGCGTTCCCTACTATCGCCTGGGCGGCCATCGCAAGGTTGCCATTCAAGTGCGGGTAATCGCAGCCACTAACCGCGATCTGGAAGAAGAAGTTCAAGCCGGCAAGTTTCGCCGCGACCTCTACCACCGGCTGACCCAGTTTCAGTTGCAAGTCCCGCCCTTACGCGAACGTCCCGAAGATATTGTCGCTATGGCGGACTTCTTCCTGCAGCAGCAGCTTCCCGGCACGCATTTCACAAGCGAAGCTTTGGAGGTGTTGCAGCGCTATTCCTGGCCAGGCAATGTGCGCGAATTAAAGAACGTGGTATTTCGTGCTGCTATGCAAGTCAAGACCGGAATGAAAGAGATTCGTGCCTCCGATTTGCCCGCGGTGATCTGCGGAATTGTGGAAGGCGCAGCGGCGCTGAAATTCACCGGCAATCTGGATGAAATGGAAAGGCAGATGATCGTCCAAGCCCTCAGCCAAAACGGTGGGAGCCAGGTGAAGGCAGCTCAGAAACTTGGCATCTCGACACGTACTCTACGCCGCAAGCTGGAAAAATACCGTAAAGAAAATGGTCCCCTGGAACCGTCCTTGGGTGCCCTGCGCAAAGAACAGCAGCGCTACTTCCGGGTCACGGTTCAATTGCCGCTTTCGCTCAATCTGGATGGTAAACAGATTGATGCCACCATCGTGAACATCAGCTCTGGGGGCTTGGCCGTGGAATGCCCTGAGTCGCTTAACCACGGAAGCTCGCTTGAAGTCTCATTCAAGCTGCCCGACACGGATATCACCCTCGAGGCTAAAGCCAAGCTGGCTTGGACCAGTCCGGGTGGGCTCGCCGGTCTGAGCTTTGCCGAGATTCATCCCGCTGTCGAGCGCCAACTGCAGCAATGGCTCGTCGAAAGAGCTCGCACCGAAGGCTGGACCGAAGCCGAGCCGGTTCATTAACTTCTCCTTCCCTTAAGAACATTCTTACCGACGCGCCTATTTGCCCCGCCGCTTTGTTTTCTCCTGCCCCGAAGCGCCAACCAGCGTCCCGCGCAGCACCGTGATGGAAGCTCTTGGCAATTCGTAGCTCGTGCTCTGGTTTGCGGTAACTGTTGACTTTGCCACCGGACCATCTGGGTCAGCGAATCCGCCTTTCTCCGTGGGATGCCATTGATATTGCGCGCTGCCAAACGTACTGATACTAACCGCCCCAGAAAAGAATCGATCAGCCTTGCCATTGTCATCGTGAAAGACGATCCGCACCGGATGCAGGTTTTCCTGGTCGCGATTCACCACCATCAGAGACCACTGCCCATCCGGTCGCTCGAGCGCGTATGCGGTCACCAGCTGATGTCCAGCCCCATCCTGAATATCTCCACCCGCGGGAAACACTTTGTGTACCCCCGAGCCCGGCTGCACCCAATCCAGGTTAATCAATTGGCTGGAGAAAAATTGCGCTAGTGGCTGCCCGATCTGGTAGTTAGCGTCAGCCGCCCACATCGCGAAACTCCCCATCGACTCATTGCACCCGGGATGCAATCCCAGAGGAATGTAATGGAAGTAGTACACGGAATTTCCTCCCGCAGCAAAAAACGCTCCAATGTAATCCGCCCACCAGAGCGCGCCAAAAATGTCGACGTTTGATTCGGTGATGATCAACGGCACAGTGGAGGGCACGCCATCATCGCGCCACACGTCCATGATGTGGCTCACCAGCCTTGGCTCGTCATACAAACTGCTCCAGCTGATCTTGCAGGGCTCGTAGGGATAATGCTCGAACGGAAAGAAAGCGAGATCCTGAAGACGGCCACGACTTTTCAGGTAATCGATGAATCGTCCGGTCCATGAGGTCTTGCCCTGCGCGTCGGGCCACGCCAGTATGTCTTCGTTTTCCCCGGTGAACACCGGGCCTCCCAGCTTGAGTTTCGGATCAACCCGGTGTATGGCCGTCGCGAATTGCAAATAAAGTTCCGCGTAATCTTCCGGCAGCATGAACTGCCCATCCGGTTCCTCTCCCATCTCGACATAAGAAATTGGATAGCCACGCTTCTCGAGATAAGCCATCTCCGCCGCCGCATCTTCGGGAATGTTGTAGATGAGCGCGATCGGAATCATCGCTGGCAATCCGCGCGTGTAGCCGCTGGTATAAAAAAGGTCCAGCCCCACCTGCTCGTGCTGGGTTGAGCCAAGGTCAGAGGGCTGGTGCCAGGGATCGACAGACGAACACAGCGTAGCCGTCTGGTCCTGATCCGGTGTATGCCGCTCCGCATCGTGAAATTCCCCTCCCGGCATTTCTGTTCCGATGAACAATTCGCGAATCGCATAGCCCACACAATTACGGCGGTCGGAGGAGTCATTCGACACACAAGTATTCGAAGATTCCGTCATCCAGATGCGCACGAACCGAATGGGCATGGGCGAGGCTGCGAGCTGCAAAGTTACTGTTCCACCTTTGCCCTCGGTAATCGTGCCTCCCGGAAATGTCAGCCACGTGCCTTTGGTTGGCTGCTTGATGGGATCGTCGCCCGTCCAGTACTGCACTAGATACCGGCGCGCGTAAGGATCGGCCCAGGCAATGCGAATTGCGTCAATCGGCTGCGTGGTCGCCAGATCAAGCGTGACCCATTGCGGGTGTGCCGAATCGTCTTCACCGGTGAAAGTCTTGGTCAGATACGGATTGCTCTTCCAGAATGTATTTAGGTCTCCATCGGTCAGCCGCGAATATCCAACTGTCCCAGTGCCATCGTTACGCGTGAAGCCGCGTCGCGGCAATGGATATCCGTATGAGTGTTGGATCATTTCAGTCGGCGCCGAGTTCCCCGTAAAATAGCCTTTGCCGCCGGGATCGCTCCAGGTCCCTCCACGAATAGTTCGGTGTTTTGACGGTAAGTGTCGGGTTGCCAGCCCGCCGTCAGTATCTTGCTGACAGCTTCTGGAGTAAACAATTTTTCTACGGCCGCCGAGGGCAGGCGATCAATTCCCGCGCCCAACGCCTGATTTGGAATGAAAGAATTTACCGCGCGCGTAGTGTCCACTCGAATCGTTTGCGCGGAAGCAGTGGAAAGCGCAATCAGGAAACATGCGGCAACGCGAAATTGTAAACGGCGGTACATCCTCGATGGACGTTGAGAACACACGATGTCCTCCAGTACTGATTTCTATGAGAGCCAGAGATCATAGAGACCTTTAGGATATCGTGCAAATTTTGGCCTTCGGCGTCGATGAATGACATTGCCCTTCTCGTCACTGGTCCCGCGTATCCTCGTTTCTCGCCTTGTTCATTTTTTCGTCGAGAACAACCCTGCTCTGATTCAAGTCATCGTATCCTCGCCACCCCATGTCAGGACGGCGGCGGCCGCGATCCCAAATTTACCCTTG
>QIAS01000369.1:15346-16350 GCA_003225615.1 Acidobacteriota bacterium
TCGTCGTGGGGCAACGGTCACGCGACTTTATGGCGTGGGTTGTGCGGCGCTTTGGCGCGCAAAGGCCATGGTGTCACCTTCTTTGAGCAGGATGTTTCCTACTACGCGTCGCATCGCGACCTTCGCGAAACGCCGGGCTACGAACTGATTCTCTATCACAATTGGCCAGAAGTAGAATCGCGCGTCCGCCAAGCCCTGCGCGAAGCCCATGCTGCCATTGTGACCTCCTACTGTCCCGACGCTCGTCGAGCTACCGAGTTGATCCTCGAGTTTGCTTCCCTCGTGCACGTCTTCTATGACCTTGACACACCTGTGACCCTGGAGCGGTTGCGCGCGGAGGGAGATGTCGAGTACGTGCCCGAGTGTGGCCTCGCGGCTTTCGATCTGGTGCTGAGTTACACGGGCGGACAAGCCCTCGATGAACTCCGGTCCCAACTCGGCGCGCGCCGCGTGGCTGCCTTGTACGGCAGCGTGGATGCATCGTTTTACAAACCTTCCGTTCCATCTTCCAATTATGTTTCCGACCTCTCGTACCTTGGCACCTACGCCGCAGACCGCCAGCCTGTGCTCGAGAAGTTATTTGTGGAACCGGCACGGCGTTTGCCGGCCAAGCGCTTTCTTATCGGCGGAGCCATGTATCCCGAGGATTTTCCCTGGACCCGCAACATCTATTTTGTCCGCCATGTGCCGCCCCCGCTGCATCCGACTTTTTATTCGTCATCCAGGCTGACCCTCAGCGTCACACGTTCCGCCATGGCGCAGATGGGTTATTGCCCTTCGGGAAGGTTGTTCGAAGCGGCTGCATGCCAAACCACAATCGTGAGCGACTACTGGTCAGGACTCGAACAATTTTTCGAGCCTGGGCGTGAAATCCTCATCGCCTCCACCCCGGAAGAAGTGGCGCATGTACTGACACTTTCGCCGGTAGAACTGCAAAAAATCGGCGCCGCAGCTCGGCAGCGGGTGCTGGCTCAGCACACCGCAGAACATCGTTGTGACGAGTT
>QIAS01000369.1:16379-16805 GCA_003225615.1 Acidobacteriota bacterium
GTCCCCGCCGCAGGCCTGGGCACCCGCATTCAACCTCTTGCATTCTCCAAGGAACTTCTCCCGGTAGGCACGCGCTCGGATGGCCAGAGCGAGCGTCCGCGCACGGTCTGCGAGTATTTGCTCGACCGTATGCTCTGGGCGGGCGCGACTCGAATTTGTTTTGTCATTTCCCCTGCCAAGACCGACATCATGAATTATTTCGGCGGTAAGATTGGCGGCGCCGCAATTTGCTACGTCATCCAGCAGAATCCCATTGGTCTTTGTGATTCCATATTCACTGCACTCCCGCTGATTCCGCCAGAAGACGAAGTGCTCATTGGACTGCCCGACACCCTCTGGTTTCCCGAAGATGGCCTGGCATATTTGCCCGACCGGCAGTTCTCATTTCTCTGTTTTCCGGTTAAGACCCCGGCGCTGTTTGATGCC
>QIAS01000370.1 GCA_003225615.1 Acidobacteriota bacterium
AATGCCGTCGCGGTCGCCGAGCATACCCTCGGTTTAATGCTTGCAATGGCGCGACATATCTCCCGCGCCGACGCGCTCATGCATGCCGGCAAATGGGAGAAGAAATCTTTGCAGGGGACGGAACTGCGTGGCAAGACTGTGGGGATTGTCGGTCTGGGACGAATCGGGATGGAGGTGGCGCGGCGGGCCCGGGTCTTCGGAATGGAAGTTTTGGCGCATGATCCTTTTGTCTCCACCACTGTCGCCAAAGAGCAAGGCATCCGCATGGCCAAGCTTGAGGAGGTATATGCGGCAGCGGACTACATCACTCTTCATGTGGGACTCACCCCGCAAACTATAGGAATGATCAACGAAGATTCCATCAAAAAGATGAAACGAGGCATGCGGCTCGTGAATTGTGCGCGCGGCGAATTGGTAGAAGAAGCTGCGTTGGCGCACGCACTAAAGCATGGTCATGTGGCCGCCGCCGCGCTCGATGTTTTCACTAATGAGCCTCTGAAAAATTCTCCGCTCAGCGCCCTCGAAAACGTAATCCTCACCCCGCACATCGCCGGTTCCACACACGAGGCGCAGGAGGCCGTGGGCTACCAGATCGCGTTGCAGGTTAAAGAATATTTGAAACACGGTGTCATTCAGAACGCGGTCAATGTGCCCTCGGTCTCCCACGACGAATACGTGGAGATGCAGCCCTACATAATGCTCGCCGAGCGTTTGGGCGCATTTCTGGCCCAGGCTTCGGAAGGAACGCTCGAGGACCTCTCCATCCGCTACAGCGGGCATATTGCCGAGTGGAAGACTGAACTGGTTCGCAACGCCGCCATAAAAGGCATCCTGAACCAGGCCTTGGAAGAGAAGGCGAATCTGGTGAACGCTGCTACCATTGCGGCATCGCGAGGACTACGCATTCATGAATCGCACAAACCAAAAGGTTCGAGCGGCGGAGCAGGCAGCGTGCTCTCCATTTTGCTGAAGACCGGCAACGAGGAACATTTGGTCAAAGGTGCGGTGCTGCACGGCCACGCCCCTCGTCTGCTCTCAGTGGATGGAATCGATATCGAGGCGCCGCTGGAAAGAAACCTGATCTTCATGCGCAATCGCGACGTCCCGGGAGTAATCGGCCGCGTGGGCACGATACTAGGAGAGCACAAAATAAACATTGCCGATTTTTCTCTCGGTCGCCGCCTCGCCGAAGGCAAAGTCCATACCTCGCGCCAAGCGATGGCCGTAGTCCACGTGGACGGACGCGTGCCGGAACCTGTCTTGGCTGAGCTAAGAAGAATTCCTGCCGTGGAACAGGCGCTCGCCATAAGACTTTTTTAACCACAGAGGGCACAGGGAACCCAGAGGATTGCCAATTTCCAATTGCCAACTTGAGAACACCTGCCTGGAGATCTTCAATTGGCAATTGAAAATCGAAAATTGTTTTCTCAGGGATTCAGCGCTTCGCGGCGCAGCTTGCGGCTTTCCGCCAACAATGCCATGGAGTGCATCAAATTCTGCAGGGTAACGATTCCGACCAGGTGCTGATCTTCTACGACTGGAATAATGCTCAAATTCCGCGCCGTCAGTTTGCGGAACGCGGAAGCCAAAGACTCCTGGCGCGACGCCACTTCAAAAATCCGGTTCATGACCGACTGCACGTAACCATTGCCTTCCGCTCGCAAAACGTCCAGAATTTTCTGCCTCGAGATCACGCCCACCATGTCGCTGCCCCGCACCACTGGAAAATCGTCCTGCAATGAATGCACGGCCTTGTCCAGCGCGTCTTCCAGAGTGTCAGCCGGGGAGAGAGTTGCAAATTCCGTGAGCATGATATCTTCGAGCCGGACTTTTTCCAGCACCGACTGGAATATGGCAGATCGCTCCTCCAGTTGAGCTCCGAAGAACAGAAAAATTCCGATTAGAGTAAACCAAAGATTCGCAATCATTCCCAGCAACATCAGCAGGGTTGAGAGGGTCTGCCCGATTGCGATGGCGCGCCGCGTTGCGTGCACCGGGTCCATGCTCCGCGAGAACCAGGCTCGCAGAACGCGACCACCGTCCGTGGGATACGCGGGCAACAGATTGATCAAAGCCAGGCAGACGTTCACCCAGACGAAGCTGCGCAAAAGGTGATTGGAGTGAACCCAGGGCTTCATCCAGAGATGAATTTCAGGCGCAACCGCCAGAAGAATGCTGCCGGAGAGCAACGCGGCTGCCAGGTTCACTAAGGGCCCCGCGATTGCGATTCGAACATCACGTTTCAACCTGAGCGGCGCCGGCGACCCGCTCTCCAGAGCTTTCGACTCGTCCAGCATCGTAATGCCGCCAATAGGCAAAAGGATGATGGACTTAGGCGGCCATCCTGACCGTACGGCCACGGCCGCATGGCCTAGTTCGTGCAGAATCACGCAAACCAAAATAACGGCGACGAGCCCCAGTCCCCGCACCGCGCTTATTGGCGCATGCGAAGCGGGATCGGTCATCCACACAAAAATCAACAAAAATAGGAACGTGACGTGAATGCGGATTTCGATTCCCAGTATTCGTCCTGCCGAGACAGACCAGCTACGCATTAAGCAGACCGCCTTCGCTTACATTCTATATATTTAGACGCGATGTTGCGGTAGACAGTTGCGACTCGCCCAAGTCGAAGGTTCTAAGCTGTTTGGCGTGACAACTTACCTGTCTTGAGAGTAGCGACAACCAGCCGGACATGATGAGCAGAATGCCGGACCGGCTCTCCTGACTTAGAAAACGTTTTTTATGCGTGTCATTGCCGGCCAATATCGAAGCCGTCCACTGCGCACCATGCGCGGCATGGACCTGCGTCCCACCGCAGACCGCCTTCGCGAGACTCTGTTCGACGTCTTGACCGCTGGCAATCCTGCCGCCCTCGAGAATACTGTATGGTTCGATCTCTACGCTGGCTCAGGCGCGGTCGGCATCGAGGCCCTGAGTCGATCGGCCAAATTGGTCTATTTCGTCGAATCCTCACCCAAAGCGGCTGAGTTGATACGGGAGAACCTGCGTTCACTGAATATCCACTCCGGTTTTCAGATTATTAAAATGGACGCCGTGCGGGCATTGCGTGTCTTGGAAACACAAGGTGCGACGGGGGATTTTTTCTTTCTAGACCCCCCTTACCGCATGACCGAGAAATACGCTGAAACTCTCCAACGCTTGGGTGAGTCGCAAATTCTGCGCAGCACTAGCGTCGTGATTGCCGAGCATGAGCTGAGGTTCGACCCTGGAGAGGCCTTCGGAGTCCTGCTGCGTTATCGAAAGTTGGAGCAGGGAGACGCTGCGTTAAGTTTCTACCGCCCAATTTGAGGATTGTGGGCTCCGGCGAGGAGAGCAGCAGCTTTCTGCCCAGGGGCCTTACATCAAAATGTCGTTGGCCCGGCGCACGATGGGATGCTGCATTTCCTGCAGCTCATTCTTCACTTGATTCAGTCCGAAAACGCACTGCTCAAAGTGCGCCGAGAGGTTGGCAAACAGCGGCGCCACCTTCGCGTATTCGAAATGCTCAAATTTCGACACGATGTAGTAGCTTTCTTTTCCGGCCTTCATCCAATCCACAAAATTTTCCAGCCGCTGACGCCGCAGACGAAGGTTGTTAATGCTTTCCGGAAACATGCCGGTAAAGAACAGCGTAAAGTCGCCAATGTGTTTTCGAACCTGGCGCTCCCGGTCGAAAGAAGGAGCAGGCCCGTAGACTGGGTCGGCTTGCAGCAGCATCTCTCCGACATCGCTGAGCGGTCGCCCAGCCGCATCGCGAACACAGAAAAGCTGATCAACATCACAAAACTCCGCCAGCAGGTGAGCAACGTACCCGACTATCTGCGGATCACGCAGACCAATTTCCTGGGCGTAGTGCCGCCCCACCATCTCGAGAAATAGCTGCTGCAACGGATGTGTTTCTTCAATCATTTGTTTGGCCTATAAAAGCCGCATCCAGCGTGCCAATCTACTCTACTTATCGGCTGTATTACCGCAGCTCTCGCTGGAACGCAAGTGACTTTTGTTACCCCGGCCTCTTGGGCTGCCTCCAATTAGTTAGAAGCTGAGAAGCGAAACCAGGTTTCCGCCGATTTCTGTTGGCACTTGAGCAGAGTGGCTGCTAAACCCGACGCTGCTTGAGGGAATACAGCTGAAGGAAACTTGCACTACGGTAATCACGGCTGGCGAATACAATGAAAAATTCCTCGGGAGGAGCAATGCAACGGAAGAACATTTCCAGCGGTACGCCCTGGGAGCCGGTAGTCGGCTATTCGCGCGCGGTAAAAGTCGGACCCTACGTCCATGTGTCGGGCACCACGGCCACAGCTCCGGATGGCAATATCGTCGGCATTGGTGACGTATACGCGCAAGCCGTGCAGACCCTGAAGAACATTGGTTCGGCTCTGCAGAAGGCCGGTGCCAGCCTGAATGACGTCGTCCGCACGCGCATGTTTGTCACCAATATCGCCGACTGGCAGAAAATCGGCAAAGCTCACGGAGAAGTTTTTGGCAAAATTCGTCCTGCCACTTCCATGGTTCAGGTGAGCGCCTTGATCTCGCCCGAAATTCTGGTAGAAATTGAGGCCGATGCGTACATAGGAAAGTAGCCTGGGGGAACTGACCATGAGCATGTTTCGCTGCTGCATCCTCGTACTCGCGATCTGCCTAACCACAGTAGCGCAAGAGGCCAGCAACTCTCCCGCGCTCCGCCCGGTCACAGTAATTCGCGCAGGCGTGCTGATCGACGGCAAGTCAGACTCGCCACGTCGCAACCAGGTGATCGTGATCCGCGGCAACCGAATCGAAAGTGTCACCGATGCTGCCACCAGCAAGTTGCCACCAGGCGGGACGGTGATTGACCTCTCCAACGCGACCGTCCTTCCCGGCCTTATCGACAGCCACACCCACATCTTCCTGCAAGGTGAAGATCCCGCCCAAGGCGGCTACGATGCCAATATCCTGAAGTACCCACTTTCGCTCCGCGCCGCCAGAGCTACTGTCTCCGTGCGCCGCGCACTGGAGCAGGGCTTTACCACGTTGCGTGACGTCGAAACCGAAGGCGCCGGCTACGGCGATGTCGGCATCAAGCAAGCCATTCAGGATGGCTACATTCCCGGCCCGCGGCTGTTCGTCTCCACTCTCGCCATCTCAACCACAGGCGGATATCCTCTCGAAGGTTATGCGCCTGAGCTCACCATGCCCAAAGGAGTGCAGATCATTGATGGACCGGTAGAGGCTCGCAAGGCGGCTCGTGAGCAACTCGATCACGGCGCCGATTGGATCAAGGTCTACATGACGCATCGATCCTGGACCGGCAAAAATGGTGAACTGGTCTCGCAACCTACGCTCACCGTGGAAGAACTCAGGGCAATTGTGGATGAGACCCACGGCTGGGGAAAGAAAGTAGCCTGCCACGCTTATGGCGGAATCGGCTTGCAGCGCGCGCTGGATGGCGGCTGCGATTCCATTGAGCATGGTCTCGATATGACCGACGCTCAAGTCGCACAGATGGTCAAACAAGGAACCTGGTACTGTCCCACGCTCAGCGTTTACTACTACGATTGGGCGCCAGCCGATACTCCCGACGGCCAGCGCGACCGCAAGCGCGCTTCCGCTCATGCCGACTCATTCAAGAAAGCATTAAAAGCCGGTGTGAAGATCGTCTATGGCACCGATATGGGCGGCATTCCGTGGACTGATCCTATCGCTCAGGAATTCCCGCGCATGGTTGACCTGGGCATGTCGCCCCTCGATGCGATTAGAAGCGCAACCTCCCGCGCTGCCGACATGCTCGACATGACCGGTCAG
>QIAS01000555.1 GCA_003225615.1 Acidobacteriota bacterium
ACCTCGCTGCAAGAGAACATTCGACATTTCGAGACTTTGGCGGCCGGCGACGGTGAGAGTTGGAATCGGGCTGTCACAGACTTCATGGCACGCTCTGACCTGGGATTTGGGTTACTGGGTACCGAACTGTGGTCCTGGGACGGATTGAAGTTTATGGTCAAGGGCCTTCGGCAACTAGGTGTGGAAGGAACGATGGAATTCGGCTCTCAGTTGTTAGGCTCGAGCCGCTCATGGCTAACCGAAACTTTTCAGTCGTGACGCAAACACGGCCTGCTTGCTCCTTGGGTGTTACATACAGGTCTGGGGCCTGACAGTGCCGGTTCCGGGTTCATGAACCTGCTGATTGCCGTCGCTCTCCAACTGGGAGGCATGCCGGTACCGCTGGGTGGTGGCGCAAAACTGGTGGATGGGATGGTGGGAATAATTCGCGATCATGGAGGCGAATTCCATACCGACCGGCATGTTGATTTGGTAGAAGTGAAGGCTGGCTCCACGGTTGGAGTCCGTGCCCGTGGAGAATTGTTCCCGGCCCGAAAAGCTGTTATCTGCAACGTGACCCCACAGCAACTCTACTTGCAGCTTTTGGAAAAGACTGTTGTCCCCGAGCGTGCAGCACAGAAGGCGCGCCGCTTCCGTTTTGGGCGCGGAGATATGCAGATCCACGTTGCTTTGTCGGAGCCGCCCAAATGGCCTGGAGATGCCGAGAGATTATGCCGCACGGCAATGGTCCATGTGACGGCAGGCCTGGACGGAGTTTCACGTGCCGTGAATGAGGCCGAGCGGGGCTTACTACCTGCGGAGCCGACAATCGTCGTCGGTCAGCCCACGGCCGTTGATTCGTCGCGTTCTCCTCAGGGTGCGTGGATTCTGTGGATTCAGCTTCAGGAACTACCCAATTCACCTCGGGGCGATGCCGCCGGCAAACTGGAAACCGATGGTGCTTGGAGTGAAACGCTGCGCGAGCGTTTTGCTGATCGCATCATGGCGAGATTGTGCGCGATCATCCCGAACCTTGAAAGCGCCATGCGCAAGCGTTTTGTAATCTCCCCGGCCGACCTGGCGCGTACGAATATCAACCTGGTAGGAGGTGACCCGTATGCAGGTTCCTGTGCACCCGACCAATTCTTCATCTGGCGCCCCTTGCCTGGAATGCCACGGCACCGTACCAGCATCAAGAAGCTTTACCACATCGGGGCTTCCACGCATCCTGGTCCCGGCCTGCATGGTGCGTCAGGCCTGATGGTGGCCAAAGAACTACTGGGTACGAGAGGTTATCGCAGATTGAGCGAGCACTAGGTTGTGTTATTGCGGTGATGCCAAGGCTAATTCGGAATTTCTTGCGAGGTAGTCTTCCACTGCGTTCAGCAGACGATCAACATCAGCCTTATTGTTATAGAAGTGGCAGGAAACTCGCACACCGCCCACGTTGGAAGTGTACCGTACGGCTACCAGAATTTTTCGATCGAGTAAGTGCTCCTTTAATGCGATGTCCTTGTGCGGACTCCCGGGAAATCCCATGGCGATGATCCCTGACCGATGAAGGGGCGACCGCGGCGTCACCACATTCATTCGCAGCGTATCCAGCCCTTCCAGGAGGTAGTTTGTCACAGTCCGGATTTGTTTTTCGATAACCTCCTTCCCGAGTTCGTTGATCACCGCCAGACCGATTCCGCCGGGATAGTTTGCCGTGCCGCCGTTCTCGTAAGCTCTCGCTGTAGGAGAAAACTCAACCGGCTGCAAGGGTGTAATCGACGGAGTTTCGAAATACGTGCCCCAGCCGCCGACTGGAGCTTTTAAGGAAAGGTACCCAGCAACAGGCGGTCGAAGTTTGTCTGAAATGCCTTTGCGGATGTACATGAAGCCTGCGCCAAACGGCGCATTGAGCCACTTATGGCCGCCACAGACGACGATGTCGACAGGAACTTTTGACACATCCAGCGGGAAAGCACCCAGCTGCTGGATTGCATCGACAATCAGCAGAACACCGGACTGGCGGCACAGCTTGCAAATTCCTTCCAGGTCGCACAAATAGCCATTGCTCCATTGGACCGAACTGATGACTACGGCTTTGGTGCGACCGTCGATCACTTCTTCGAAACTGGAAAGGGGCAACCCCCCATCTTTATTTTTGGCAACACGGATCTCAGGATAAATTCCGCTCTTAGGTTGGCGCCACGCGAATGGTACGGCTATGAATTCAAGGTCAGTGGTGACGATATTATCGCCGGATTTCAGGCGAAGCGCACGGGCGGCAATGGTCAGACCATGAGTTGTGCTTTCGATAAGAGCAATTTCGTCTTCCGACGCGCCAATCAACCGAGCTGCTTCCGGACGCGCCTTCTCGCGAGCAGCATCGATCGCGAGATGATGATCGACCATAGAGCGCACGGGGGCGAACATTGTCTGGTCGAGGAACTCATGTATGGCGCCCACCGCGCTACGAGGCGCAATGCCTACTCCGGCGCTGTCAAAAAATATCTTGTCCCGCAAAGCGGGAAACTCTTCCCTAATGTGCGCCAGCGAAGCGCCCATCGTCCCCCCCTCCTGTAAGCGCCGTATAATTACACAGCCTGTGTGAGCAGCACAAGCGAAGTTGGCCGGAAGTTCCGTGCGGCAGATCTCTGCCGATCGTCTTTCGTCGTGAAATCTGCGGATCGATCTTGAGCTTGACAGCCAACACGAATCCAACT
>QIAS01000290.1 GCA_003225615.1 Acidobacteriota bacterium
CGTAATGCCACCGGCTGCCAGCTTGCCGTCTCTGGTGAACACGTTGCCCGCCGTGTAAAACATGTGGCCGTGCATGTCGATCAATCCAGGAATCACAGATCGGCCGGTCACGTCAAAATTCATGGCATCGGGCGGAACGGAAGCAGTGGCAGCATCGGACACGCTCTGAATTTTGCCATCGCGAATGATGATAGTTTGATTTTCGCGGGCGGCCGATCCGTTCCCGTCGATGACACGGGCGTGGACGAGAGCGATCACCGGAGCCTCCACCTTCACGTACTCGTGAACTTCGGGCGAAAGCGACTTCATCGTCTGCGCGAATAACGCGCTCATCAACAGAAGGTTTATCGCCACCATATTAGCGACAAGTCGCATTGTGTTCCCCCTGAGACTGCCTTGAAGCGAGATTTGCAGGCGGGCAAATTTAAATGGCGGGCGGTAAGAGTGTCAATGCAGATGGTAGGCGCGGCAGGAATCGAACCTGCAACCCTCGGATTAGAAATCCGATGCTCTATCCGTTTGAGCTACGCGCCCGCTGTATAAACAGTTTACCGTTGGAAGCTGCTTTCTCCAATGCTCGTGGAGCAATCATCGTATGGCAGAGGACGTTAATGCAAAGAAGGAGGGTACTCGCGTCGGGCTATGTGCCGACTGCCAACATATGCGACAAGTACAGTCTTCGCGCGGGTCGACATTTTATTTCTGCGAGCGCTCAAGAAGCGAATCAGATTTTCCGAAATACCCGCGACTGCCGGTGCTTCACTGTCGAGGTTATGAAAAGAAACAAACCGACTAGCTAAGCAGAGCCTAGCATAGTGTTTTCCCACATTCCCCCTCGTTCTGCCTTATACTGCCGCATGTTCTGACGCCTTCGTTACACGATGGGCTGGCGACCCAAATCATTCATGAGCCCACCCACCACCTCCCGGCTTGCGTACATTGATTGGATGCGCGGCCTGGCTTGCGTGCTGATGTTTCAAACCCACTGCTACGACTCATGGCTTGGCGGTGATGCGCGCAAAGGCACATTTTTCATGTGGTCTCAGGCGGGAGGTACCCTGCCCGCGCCTCTGTTCCTGTTTCTGGCTGGGATCTCGTTCGCCCTGGTAACCCACAAGTTGCGGCAGAAGGGTTTGCCGTCCAACCAGATCGCAGGCATGACAATTCGCCGGGGCGCGGAAATTTTTGGCTTGGGGCTGTTATTCCGTTTACAGGAGTTCTTGGTCGCCTGGGGATGGGCACCGTGGAGCGATCTTTTCCGCGTTGATGTGCTGAATATTATCGGCCTCTCCATGATGCTGATGGGCCTGGGCTGCTGGATGACCTTGGCCGTCACGCGGAGTGCACCGCAACGGCTCTGGCTAGTCGCAACCGGAGCGGGCATGGCCATCCTCATCTCGCTCCTCACGCCAGTGTTGTGGACAACCTGGCGGCCGCGCTGGTTGCCCTGGCCCTTGGAGTCGTATATCAACGGCGTACACAACCTCAATCAGCCGCAATCATGGTTGTTTCCATTGTTTCCCTGGGCAGGATTTGCGTTTGCGGGGCTGGCCGTTGGCTTTGCCCTACTAAGCGACTGGGCCCGGCGCCGTGAAGCTCTCTCCTTTGCGCTGCTCGGAGCAGTCGGAGCGGGCCTGATTCTGTTCGCCCGCTGGTTCGACAAACAGCCAACCAAACTGTACGCGGGATACGATTTCTGGCACACCAGCCCAAGCTTCTTCTTGATACGCGTGGGAATTCTGCTATTAATTCTGCTGGCCATTTACGCCTGGTGTCGCTGGGGCCTGGGTACATTGGGATTCAGCCCTTTTGTACAATTAGGGCAGACCTCCCTGCTGGTTTACTGGATACACATCGAGTTCGTGTATGGTCGTTTTTCTATTCTTCCCAAACGAGCGGTTACGATTCGCACCGCGTCGCTCGGGCTGTTGGCAATTTGTCTCTCAATGTTGTTCATTTCGCTCCTGCGGACAAGCCTCAAGGGTCGCGGGCCAGAAATTTTGTTTTGGCGCCGGCGCACTCTCAAGCCGATCTGATCAACTGATCTGCATTTCAGATGGATGGGTAGGAACTCGCGGAGATTTGTCGAATTGCATTTTCGACCAGCTTCAAAGCAATACCCCATTGCTGGCGCGCCTGCGCCTGATCCGCGCCATAACCAAACACGTACTGGGTAATGTAGAAGCCATCGCGAGTCTCCGCCTCTGGAATTAAATGGTAATAGCAGCGGCGAATCAGAAACTCCGCCGAAGCGGGAATCTCCGGAACTCGCTTCAGCAGCTCCGTCATTTTCTTGACGAATTGCTCATGTGCATCGAAGGAAAAACGCGCTGCATCATTGGTGAAAAGAAGATCCACATAGCATCCAAATTTGTGCCCTGCGCCAAAGATTTCCTCCTCAGGATTCATTTCCGTGGACGACCACACATCGCATTTGGCAGTTTCGAGAATGCTGGCTGGGGAATGTGCCATGCGCAGAAATTCTGCGAGTTCTGGAGCGCGGTTCGCTTCCTCGATTGAAACCAACCGTTCCGGATGTCGTTTCAGATCCTCATAACAGGGACCGTCGCCAGCTGCGGCCCAAGGCAGTTCGAGAGTTTCGTCTTCCGATCCGAGCTCGACCGCAAAATCTGCCTGCACGCAACTATTCCCCACGTTCCGTCACAGAGCTCCAAGCCTTGCCCCGGTCAACATCATTTCGCGGGCGCCGGTTGCGGTGTGGCTCCTTGCGGCGCAGTGCCGGGAGAGAAGTTTACCTTTGGCACCTCACGCGCCCCCTCCGCTGCCGTAAAGTACGCATTGTTCGGCTTGAATCCCGCCCAAGCCGCGAAGATGTTGTGGGGGAATTGTTGGATATAAGTGTTGTAGTCCTGCAGTGTCTCGTTGTAGCGCTTTCTTTCGATGGCGATGCGGTTTTCGGTGCCGGCGAGCTCATCTTGCAGGCGCAAGAAGTTTTCGTTGGATTTAAGCTGCGGATAATTCTCCACAATCGCGAGCAGCCGTCCAAGTGCACCGTCGAGTTGCTGGTTGGCTGCAATCTTTTGCTCAGGCGTGCCGGCAGAAAGCAATGCGGAGCGGGCCTTGGCAATATCGCCGAAAACCTTTTGCTCCTGCTGCGCATAACCCTTCACAGTCTCGACCAGATTCGGAATCAGGTCAGCACGGCGCTGCAGCACGACGTCCACCTGCGACCATGCCGCCTTAACCGCCTCGTTTTTACTGACCAGCGTGTTGCGCACGCTCACGTATTGTCCAAAGACAAAAAGGGCGATCAGCACTAACACCACGATTACGATCAATCCTTTGCTCATGATCTCTCCTGAAACTGCGAAAAACGGCTATGAACTGCGCGGCCCAGGTGAATCCAATATTTTATCGACGGCAGCCGTGACCTGCTCGACGGCAGAAAGATAGCGGCCCGCAATATCCTTCGCGTCCAACTCTTTGCTCTTCGCCTTATGCTCCCGCACGTTCAACACCTGTTCAAATGAAGAAATGTCAAAGCCGAAACGAGAAGCAGCCAAATGGAGAACTTCCCGCTTGCCGGCTGGAGCGCGCTCTCCCACGACCAGCAGCGCATGCCGGAATAACGCGGTAAAGGCAGACAGAGAGCGAACCATTAATTCCCAAAGCCTGCCATCGTTGCCCGCTGCCAGCAGCATTCGCTGGCGCAGCAGAAGGAGCTTTTCACGCAATTCATATTCGACTTGCACGCGGTGGAACTGCGTGGAAATCGCAAGCCGCTCCAGCACGTCTTCGCCATAAAGCACACGATGATGGGATTGAATGTCCATCAACTCGATGACGAAGACGTCGGTGGACCGCTCCAGCTCCGCGCTAGTCATCAGCA
Source organism: Acidobacteriota bacterium (assembly GCA_003225615.1). Taxonomy (GTDB): domain Bacteria; phylum Acidobacteriota; class Terriglobia; order Terriglobales; family Acidobacteriaceae; genus QIAS01. The sequence goes on from QIAS01000290.1 coordinate 3,851, forward strand.
GCGGCGTGGGCTGCTTCTGCTTGTGCCACCAATCTGTGACCGGAGCCAGACTCGCGAGTGTCTGGAACGAAGCCTCGCCCAAAATGCAAAGCAGGTTGATGTCAGAGAATTCCAGGTCGAATTCCCCCGCAGCAGCCGACCCATAAAGGATCACGCTCAGCAGATTTGGACCCGCCGCCTGGCGCAACCGGCTGACAAACTCTTCGATACTCTTGGTTGGAACCTTGCTTTCAGCAACCATGATTCCTCGATTGAAAACATTACCAGCTGCCGCTGGCGCCGCCGCCGCCAGAACTTCCTCCGCCAAACCCGCCGAATCCTCCCCCGCCGCCGAAACTTCCGCCGCCCCAACCCCCTCCACCGTAGCCTGATCCTCCACGAAAGCCGCCGGTGAACAACCACCAGAATAAAAGACTGCGCAGTGGAGTAGCGAATATAACGATCGCTACGATGACGAGCAACAGGATGGTGCCAACCGATGGCGAACTCGGGCTCGTTGCAACCGGAGCAGGAGTTGTGTCCCCGGTAAGCTGGACGCCGGCATCCTGCGCGATCACCTGCGCCACTCGCGAGGTTAGCAGCAGAAGTGCGCCATCGTAGTCGTTGTTTCGCAAATATGGGACTGCTTCGCGGCCGAAACCTCCTACCTTCCCATCGGGCAAGATGGGCTCCAGACCATAACCGACTTCAATGCGATAACGACGGTCCTTTACCGCAAGCAGGATCAGCACACCTCGATCTGTCGCTTTACTCCCAATGCCCCACTTCTTGAAGAGATCGACAGCGTAGCTTTCAATATCCGAGCCATCGAGCGAATTTATGGTGACCACCGCGATCTGGGCGTGGGCTTTCTGGTCAATCTGGCGGCAAATCTCATCGAGCTTGGCGATCGTACTTGGACTTAGGACGTGGGCGAAATCATTAACATAGTCGGTGGGCCGCAATTGTGAAATCGGCTCAGCACGCAACACCAGAAGCGGCGCGATGACACAGAGGACGACCAGCACGAATTTGCCGCCGTACTTCACGCGGATGATTGTACGGTTATTTGCGCTCGGGTTGAAAGCGGCGCAGGAACTGCACTACCTGGTGTTCGGCCCAGTGGCCGTCGTGGCCGTCGATTGCGGTGGCAATGAAAGAGCAGTGTCCTCCATCTTCAGTCTCAATGAACGTAATGTTTGGATTGGAGAGAACCTTCTTGCGTGTATCGGGAAGGATGCGGATGAAGGGATCGTTGGCCGCGTGCAAGATGAGAGTTGGCACGGCAATTCTGTCTACCACGTTGGCAGCGGCGGCGCGAGCATAGTAATCAACAGCGCCAGTAAACCCGCAGTAGTAGGCGGTGACCTTGTCGTCAAAATCGCGCAAGCTGGTTAAACGGCGGAGCCGCCTGACATCGAAGTGCGTGGGAAAGAGCTTGGCCTTGGCTCGCATTCTGCGGCGCAGTTTCCACAAGAAATAATATTCGTACAGGCGATTACTCCGGTCGTGCAGCGCGTCGGCGCTGGCGGCGAGGTCCATGGCGGGGCAAACCGCTGCCACCGCGCGCAGTTGTGGCGGAGCTTCCTTGCCCCATTCGCCGGCGAGCTTAAGCACCAGGTTGCCGCCCATGGAAAATCCTGCCAATGCGAGATGGGCAATTCCATCCTGCTCAAACAAATTTCTGGCGACGGCAGCGACATCGCTGGAAAGACCGGAGTGATACAAAACCGGCGCTAGAGCATCAGTCCCACCACAATTACGCTGATTCATGCGCACCACGTTCATACCTGCCGCAAGCGCTTTGTGCGCGACGCCCAGCATGTATTGCGATTCGCTGGAACCTTCCAGGCCGTGGACCGCAAGTATGGTCAGAGCCTTTTCACGACCGCTCTGCCAATGGCAATGGCAAAGGATTTTGATGTTCGGCTCGACTTCTACAAGGCGCTCTTCAGGCGCCGGCAGGGTAATTTTTCGAGACAGGAAAAATGCCGCCAGGGTCTGGCGATGCCCGCCACCCAGACCCCGCCGCGGCCGGAAAATCGGCCCCTCTATCTTTGATTGCGAACATTCTAATAGGAACAGCTAACCAGGAGTCACGGAATGCCTATCTTCGAGTACATCTGCAACGAATGCGCGCACCGGTTCGAAGCGCTGGTTTATGGCAAGGACAAAGCAGAGTGCCCAAAGTGTCATAGCAAAAACCTGGAGCCGCAGCTCTCCGTCTTTGCGGTCTCCGCAAAGAGCGGCACAACTACCGCTACGTCCAGCGGCGCTTGCGGGTCATGTGGAGATCCTCGCGGCCCGGGAGCGTGCCCTTTGGGAGACCTCGACTGAGGCCTTGTCCGGCCGCTGGCACTGACGCGGGCGGTCTCCTGTACCGCTGGCTTGAGCTACCGGTTACTTCCGATGCCGAAGCAGGTAACCGATGTCATTCCGATTTACCGCTAAGTTCAGCTTTCACAATCCCCGATGACTTTCGAGACCCCAAATCTATAACCGCTGTTACTTTGCTTCTCCCGCCTGATTACATAGCATGCTCCCAGTATCGTTCCGGCAATTCCACTCGAAACCTCATGGACCGACGTCGCGAAACTCGCGTGGATGTCTTACTACCAGTGCGAATCTGGGGCGTGGACAACTATTGCTGCCCCTTCATGCAGCTGGCCCGAGTAAG
>QIAS01000291.1:0-7040 GCA_003225615.1 Acidobacteriota bacterium
CGGAAGCTTACGATCTTTACTTGCGGGGCCTGGCGGCGTCGCATGATCCCGGACCGAATAAGCAGGCGGTCGCCATGCTGGAGCGGGCAGTAATGCTCGATCCGCATTATGCTCCGGCATGGGAAGAGCTGGGGTTGCGCTATTACTATGATTCGAATTACTCGGATGGTGGCGAGGAGGCCTTTCAGCGGTCGAACACAGCGTATGAGCAGGCGCTGGGACTGGATCCGAACCGGATGATGGCGGCTGGACAGTTGATCGACAACCGGGTGGAGCGTGGTGAATTGCCCAAGGCTTACCAGCAGGCGCAGGAACTGGTACGTCGACGGCCAGAAAGCGCGCAGGCACATTACACGCTGGCTTACGTGTTGCTGTATGCGGGCATGCTGGAGGAATCGGCCCGGCAATGCGAGACGGCCTTGGCGGCGGATCCGGGGAATTACTTGTTTCGATCCTGTGCGTGGACGTTTCTGGAGCTGGGAAAAACGGATCGAGTGCTGGAATTCGAGCAATTGGATGCAGGCTCGGAGTTTGCCGGCTTTGTGACCGTGAACCGTCTTCTGCGCGATGGGAAGTTGGATGAAGTCCGTGAGGCGGTTAAGAAAGTTCCCATGAATGCACGTGACCATCGGGAACTCTTGCAGGCGTGTCTGCAGCCCAATGCGGGGGCGCGTCTGGATCGGATTGCGGGGCAGACAGAGAGTGCAGTGCTGGCGGAGCCTGATCCGGAAAAATGGTATCAGCACGGAGCCATCATGGCCTTTTGCGGGAAACAGGATATTGCTTTGCGCATGATCGGGCGCGCGATCCAGCAGAATTATTGTGCTTATTCGGCTTTGCAGGCTGATCCTTTGCTGCGACGGTTGCGAAGTGTTCCGGAATTCAACAAGCTGCTGACGGCGGCGGACGATTGCCAGAGCGGGCTGCGGAGTACGCCGTAGTGCGGGACGGCGGCAGCAATTGTTGATTTGAAACTCCTGCTTATTTTTCTCAGTTCTACATGGGATTTTATTAACTTCTGACATTGTACGACCGCTTCCGTGTCGTGTTGCACCCAAGGCTGCCACGATGATGGGCGTGCTAACGCTTTGCCTGTAGAATTGTCTATAAAATAATCATTCTCTTGTCAGGAAAAATATTGCGTCCTTCCTTGGCTAAATCCAATCCCGTTGCCATGAGTAAAGTGCCCCTTGGGGCTTTTGAGACTTGTGAGGACCAGCGTACCTCAGCGGCTAAAGCCGGGTCTCGCGCGAAAGCTTTAATTGCAGCGCTGAAAGCGCTGCGCCACCCAAGGTCTCGCATAGTTCCCATCTTGGGCTCGATTCCGACTCTGAGCGCAGTTCCGATTTTTAGCCCGGTTCTTAGGCTTTCAGAAAACGGTTCAGGTGCACTTCGAGGCATATCTCATCGCCTGCGGCAGGTGATGGCATTGGTGTTGGTGCTGGCGGTTATTCCGGCGCTGTCCCAGACGAGGGCAAATCAGACAAGTCCGGTTGATCCGCTTCCGCAGGATTCCGGGGGTGCGGGGTTGCGGTTGATGCTGCTGCGGCTGAATACGACGGCCCGGCTAATGCATACGACGGCGCATCCGGATGATGAAGATGGCGGATTGTTGACGCTGGAGTCCCGCGGAAAGGGTGTGAACACGCTGCTGCTGACCCTGAACCGGGGCGAAGGCGGGCAGAACATTATGGGCAGCAATTTGTTCGACGTGTTGGGCGTGCTGCGCACTTTAGAGCTTTTGGTATCGGACCGGTATTACGGGGTGGAGCAGCGGTTCACGCGGGTGGCGGATTTTGGGTTTTCGAAAAATCCGGACGAGACCTTCGAGAAGTGGGGCGGCCATAATGCGGTGCTGGCGGACATGGTGCGGGTGATTCGGAGGTTCCGGCCGGATGTGCTGGTGTCACGGTTTGGCGGGACGGAGCGGGATGGACACGGCAACCATCAGGCATCAGGAATTGTCTCGCGGGAGGCGTTTCGGGCGGCGGCGGATCCGAAGCGGTTTCCCGAGCAGATCGCAGAAGGACTGATGCCCTGGCAGGCGACGAAACTTTATATCGATAACGTGTGTCCGTTTCGCAGCAATGAGTGTCCATCTGAAAATTACACCATTCGGTTCAGCACAGGGGAAAAAGATCCGGCGCTGGGAATGACCTATATCCAATTTGCGATGGAAGGTTTGCGGCGGCAATTGTCGCAGGGGGCTGGCGGGTGGACGGTGGATGCAGGACCGCATTACGCGTTTTACAAGCTGGTGGATTCTGTGCTGCCGTCTACGGCGGATGGCACTGGGCATGAGCAGGGATTCTTTGTAGGGATTGATACTTCTTTACCGGGGCTGGCAGGACGTTTGGGAGCAGAAGAATCTTCTGTGCCTTTTTTGCGTGGGGAACTGACGACAATCGCACAGAAAATTTCTGCGGCGATGGATGCTGCGGAGGGGAAAGATCCCAGCCGGGCGGCAGAGCCTCTGATTGAGGTCTCGCGTGGCCTGGATGGAGTGGTGGACAAAGTCGAGCACAGCGAGCTTAGCCGGGACGCGAAGGTTGAGCTGTTGAGCCGGCTTCAGGAAAAGCAGGACGACGCGGCTCGGGCATTGAATTTGGCACTGAACGTGTCTTTGGAAGCAACGGTGGCGGGTCCACAGGGAGCTTCGGCGGGATTGCCGCGTGAGCAGGACGCTCTCACGGCAGTTTCTCCAGGACAGAAATTTACCGTCATTGTGAAGTTGCACAATGGATCAAAGTATCCGCTACGGGTTGATGATTTGGCGCTGGATGCGCCGGCGGGCTGGCGGGCGCGAAGTTACAAGGGTGAGTACGGTGTGAAACCGGGGGAAGATTACTACGGCAACTTCCAAGTGCAAGTTCCGGCAGAAACGGAATATACGCGTCCGTATTGGCATCGAGCGGATCCGGTGACGGAGAGCGTCAATACGGTGGATGACGAGCGGTACGCGACTTTGGCGCTGCCTCCGGCTTTGCTGCATGCGCGGGCAAGGTATTGGATCGAGCCGCGGGGATCGAAGCTGGGCGGCTTGAAACCGAGCCAGGTCGGTCCGATCCACTTGCCGTCATCGGGAGAGAAGGCGAGTTCTGGTGGACGAATCTCAGCCGAAGTTGTGGTTCCTTTTTTGGATGAGAAGGGCATCGAGGAAAAGCGCAGCCTGGCCGTGGTTCCGGCTTTTTCGGTGGAACTGGAGCCGGGGGCGCAGGTGATTCCGACGAGCAATGGCAAGCATTCCACAGTCAAAGTCGGCGTAAGCAGTAATGTATCGGGTGCTGCTGAGGGAAAGCTGCGATTGGAACTTCCCGAGGGCTGGCGGGCAGAACCTTCCGAGCAAGCTGTTGAGTTCCGGAGGAGGGGCGAGAAACATGATTTTGAATTTAATATTTTTCCTGCTGCTTTGAAGGAGGGGCGGACGGAAGTTCGGGCGGTGCTTGAATCGAGGGGGCAGAAATATTCGGAGGGTTACAGCCTGGTCACGCGAGAGGATCTGGGGGCGTTCTATTACTACCAGCCAGCGGTGCAGCGGGTCAGCATTGTGGATGTGAAGATTCCGGCAGACTTGAAAGTCGGTTATGTGATGGGGGCCGGAGACGACATTCCGACAGTGCTCCAGCAATTAGGCATGAATGTGACTCTGATTCCGGTGGTGAAGTTGGCGAGTGAAGATTTGAGCCGGTATGGAACTATTGTGCTCGGCATCCGGGCATACGATTCGCAGAAGGACTTGGCGGCGAATAATAAGCGGCTTCTGGATTTTGTTGCGGCGGGCGGAACGTTGATGGTGCAGTACGACACTAGCGTGTCGGATTTTAATAATGGACACTTCACGCCTTATCCGGCGCGTCTGAGCAGGGCGCGGGTTTCGGTGGAAGATGCTCCGGTGGAGATACTGGATCCGGCAGACCGCGTTTTTCATTTTCCTAACGAGATTACCCAACATGATTTTGATGGGTGGGTGCAGGAGCGCGGGTTGTACTTCATGGATCAGTGGGATGAGCATTTCAAGCCTCTGCTGGCTTGTCATGATCCGGGAGAGCAGGCGCAGAAGGGTGGGTTGTTGAAGGCACAGTATGGGAAGGGGACTTACATTTACAACGCTTATGCGTTCTTCCGGCAGCTTCCGGCAGGGGTTCCGGGGGCGGTGCGATTGTATGTGAATTTGATTAGTGCGGGCAGTAGTCAGGAGTCAGTAGTCAGTAGTCAGTAGTCAGTAGCTAGGAGTTAGGGGTTCGGCGTCGTCAGCGGTTGAGGTTCGGTTGTCAGGTTGGCGGGGTATGGCTGTAGTTAGCTTCTCGGTCTTCTCTTGAGTCACATTCCAGGACAAAACGACGCTCGTGAGACCGGGCCTCGCCTGATTCGGGGGGTGGGGCTGGGGAGTGCTACCGCGCTGAACATGATTGACATGATCGGGGTGGGGCCTTTTATTACCCTGCCCTTGATTGTGAGTGCTATGGGTGGGCCTCAGGCGATATTGGGGTGGATCCTGGGGGCGATATTTGCGATGTGTGATGGGCTGGTTTGGGCAGAGTTGGGGGCGGCCATGCCTGGATCAGGAGGATCTTATCGGTATTTGAAAGAGATTTACGGACCGCGGAGTTTTGGACGGCTCATATCTTTTCTTTTTATCTGGCAGCTTTCTTTCAGCGCTCCTCTTTCGATTGCTTCGGGATGTATTGGACTTTCCCAATATGCGGGGTATTTCTGGCCCGGGCTTGAGCATACTTATTTCGCTCACAACGGGAGCGTGTCTTTGCCTTTGTTGGGGGCTTTGCAGGTGAATTGGCTGGTAACTTCGGGGACTTTCCTTGCAGTCGGCATGTGCTTTTTTGCCGTGTTGCTGCTTTACCGGCGGATTACCAGCATTGGCAAGCTTTCGAAGCTCCTGTGGCTCGGGGTCATGGTAACCATGGGTTGGATCATTTTTGCTGGGCTGACCCACTTCAATGCTCGCCGGGCGTTTAGTTTCCCGCCAGGGGCGTTTACTTTGTCGCGGGAGTTCTTTCATGGGCTGGCGGCGGGCATGCTGATTGCGGCTTACGATTACTGGGGCTATTACAATGTTTGTTTTTTGGGCGACGAAGTAAAAGATCCGGGCAAAACTATTCCTCGGGCTTTGTTGCTTTCCATTCTGCTGGTTGCGTGTCTATATATCGTGATGAACATCAGCATCCTGGCCGTGGTGCCGTGGCAGCAGGTGGTGCGGGTGGGACAGGCGAGCAGCGGACTATACATTGTTTCGGTGTTTATGCAGATGACGTATGGGGCATGGGCGGCACGAGTTGTGACTGGATTGATCATGTGGACGGCGTTCGCTTCTGTGTTTTCGCTGATGCTCGGGTATTCGCGGGTACCCTATGCAGCGGCACTGGACGGAAATTATTTTCGAGTGTTTGGGCGAATTCATCCGACTTACCGCTTTCCTTATGTTTCTTTAGTGGCCCTGGGATCCGTGGCGGCGGTGTTCTGTTTCCTCCGGCTGGCGGACGTGATTGCGGCTTTAGTGGTGATCCGAATCATGCTGCAGTTTCTGGTGCAGGCGATTGGGGTGATTGTGTTGCGAATCCGGCGGCCGGATTTGCCGCGTCCGTTTCGCATGTGGCTTTATCCTTTGCCGGCGTTGCTGGCCAGTTTTGGATTTCTGTTTATTCTGGTGAAGCGGCCGAATCCTTATAAGGAAGTTCGGTATGCAGCGGTGATCCTGATTGTCGGTGTGATTGTGTACCTGGTTCGGGCATGGCGAAACGGCGAGTGGCCTTTCGGGGAGAGTGCTCCGGCAGTGTTGGAGGGTGCATCGAGCAACTGAGCATGGCTGAGTCGGTCAACATGACGGTGCCGGCAAGGGTGCATGGGCGGGCAAGTTCGGCGTGGGCGCCTTTGTATGTTTGTTCCGATCGCTGTGGATTGCGGCGGTGATCTCGTATACCGGGACATGGATGCAGAACGTGGGCGCGGGATGGTTGATGACGCAGCTCACAATGTCGCCGCTGATGGTTAGCCTGGTGCAGGCGGCGGCGACCGTTCCGGTTTTCCTGGTGATTTTGCCTGCAGGGGCGCTGGCGGACATGATGGACCGGCGGCGGTTGTTGTTGATCGCGCAGGGGTGGATGGTATTGGCGTCGGGCATTCTGGGGATTTTGACGCTTACCGGCTTTGTGGGTCCCTGGGTGCTTCTGTTTTTTACATTTCTGCTGGGATTGGGATCGGTGATGAACGATCCGGCGTGGCAGGCGATTACGCCGGAGATCGTGTCGGCGGACCAGCATGCGGCGGCGGTAGCGGTGAATTCTGCGGGATTTAATGTGGCGCGGGCGCTTGGTCCGGCAATTGGCGGCTTGGTCGTGGCAGGGGTGGGCTCGGGCGTGGCTTTCCTTTTGAATGCAGCTTCTTTTTTTGGCGTGATTTTCTTTCTGTATCGGTGGAAGCGGCCGCATTATGAGCGCGTGGAAACCGGACGGGTGCTGGAATCAATAATGGCGGGATTCCGTTATGTGCGAGGCGCATCGGTGGTGAAGTCGGTATTGATCCGGACAGGAGCTTTCAGCTTTGCGGCCACTTCCCTGCTGGCATTGCTGCCGATCATCGCGCGTCCCTACGGGCCTTCCGGATATGGATTGCTTTTGGCAAGCTTCGGGGTTGGGGCGCTGCTAGGGGCTGGCGGGCTGCCGCACTTGAAGCGGAGATTATCGGTAGATGGGGTGGTGGCGTTCGCCATCGTCGTGTTTGCGGCGATGACTTTCGCGACGGGGCGGGTGCATAGTTTCGAAATGTTGTGCCTAGTGCTGTTCGCGGCTGGGGCGGCATGGATCGGCATACTGGCTTGCCTGAATGTGGCGGCGCAGACCATGTCTCCGGCGGGGTTGCGCGCCCGGGCGCTATCGATGTACCTGCTGGTATTGCAGGGGGGGATGGCCCTGGGTAGCGTGTTGTGGGGTGCGCTGGCCAGCCGGGAAGGCGTGCCGACTGCACTCATGTGGTCTGCTTTGGCGCTGTTGGCTGGGCTTTGGACGGTGAGGCGGCATCGTCTGAGC
>QIAS01000291.1:7125-7644 GCA_003225615.1 Acidobacteriota bacterium
CTTTTCAAGGTTTCAACAGGGTGTCTTACTTGGAGTTTTTATGATTAAAACCTTTTTCTTATGTGTTGGGGTATGTGCCTTCAGCGGGGTGTTGGTTGGGCAGACGCTTCCGAAGCCGGCGCAGGAGCATCGGACGATTTCTCAGGTTCTGGATCGTGCCATCACTCTCACTGAAAAAGAATTTGTTCCTGCAGCAGATGCGATGCCGGAGGACAAGTATGGCTTTGCTCCGACCAATGGGGAGTTCAAAGACGTACGCACGTTTGCGCAGCAGATCAAGCATACGGCGGCGGTGAATTATGAATTCGGAGCGGCGATTTTGGCAGAAAAGCCTCCGATCGAGGTTGGGGATGAGGACGGGCCGGAGTCGGTAAAGAGCAAAGCGGAGATCATGAAATTCTTGAATGATTCATTTGCTTATTTGCACAAAGCGGTTGGGACGATAAATGAGAAGAATGTGGTCGAGCCTCTGAAGAGTCCTTTTGGCGAGGGGACGGTTACGCGCTTGGGGATGAGTAC
>QIAS01000292.1:0-5784 GCA_003225615.1 Acidobacteriota bacterium
TCAATGATCCCTTCATTGATGGTGATGAGCGGGGGGGATCACGCTGGGTTTTCGTTCCTGATGCTACAGTCGCCTGACCCTCACAATCTCGGAAAGTTTCCCTTGAACAATAAAGCAAAACGATGAAAGCCTTTCTGCTGGCTGCCGGCCACGGAACCCGTCTCCGTCCCTTGACCGATAATCTTCCGAAATGCCTGGTACCAATTCGAGGTATTCCCATACTCGATATTTGGCTGCAGCTATGCCGCCGGGCCGCCATCACCGATTTATTCGTGAATCTCAACGCTCATGCGGCCAGCGTTCGTACCGCGCTCCGCCACCACAAGAATGGCTTGAAGATACGGCTTTCAGAAGAACAAATTCTCTTAGGCTCTGCGGGAACGTTGCGCGCGAATCGGGATTGGGTAACGTCCGATTCCGAGTTCTGGGTTCTGTATTCCGACGTTCTCACCACATTCGAACTGTCAAAGATGATGGCCTTCCACCGAAGCAGGAGGCCAGCCGCAACCATTGGCCTGTATCAAGTAAAGGATCCTTCGCGTTGTGGCGTGGTTTTATTCGACAGTCAGAGAGTGGTGCGCGAATTTGAAGAGAAGCCCGTTCATCCCAAAAGCAATTGGGTCTTTTCCGGCCTTTTGATTGCCACGCCTGAGTTGCTTGACGCTATTCCTCCGCAATCGCCTGTTGATTTGGGATTCCACGTCTTGCCCAAGCTTGCCGGCCGTATGTTGGCCTACCCCATTTCCGATTACCTTCTTGACATCGGTACCATGGAGAATTACCACACTGCCCAAACCACTTGGCCGGGGATTCCCGGCTAATTTTCGCGGAGAGAACTTGTGATTGCTGCTCACGCCGTTGGTCAAGCCAACGTCCACAGCGTCATCTTCGATATGGATGGCGTGATCATTGACAGTCATCCCGCCCACCGTCGAGCCTGGCAGGAGTTCCTGCGAAGCGTCGGCAAGGAGGTCGCCGATCACGAACTGGATTTCATTCTGGACGGCAGAAAGCGTCCTGAGATCCTTCGCCACTTCCTGGGAGATGTATCCCAGCCTCAACTGGTCGAATACGGCAAGACCAAGGATTATTTCTTTCAACGCATGTCGCTTGAGGTAAGGCCGATTGCTGGAGTCATTGATTTCATTGCCGAGCTGAGCCGGCAAGGCGTCCGGCTCGCGATCGCCACCTCTGCCAGCGAGACTCGCACCCACTCCACCTTACAACGCCTGAATCTGATTGATCATTTCGCCGTCGTAGTCACGGGAAATGACGTGGTTGACAGCAAGCCGGACCCTGCGATTTACAAATTAGTTTGTCAACGACTTCAGTCCGTGGCGAAGCGCTCCCTTGCCGTAGAAGATGCAGTGTCCGGCATCCGGGCTGCGAAGGGAGCGGGGCTGAAGTGCGTAGGCGTCGCCGACTCGCGCTGCGGAGAGAAGTTGCGTTCGGCCGGTGCTGATCACGTGATTGAGAATTTTGTGGGCCTGTCGTTAACCGACTTACAGAACATCCTGCACGGACACTCCTGACATTCCCCTGGAATCTCAAAAGTATTTCTTATCGGCCAAACGGGCCTCTCTTCCTCGCTGGTCGGCAGTGTCCTTTAAACAAAATCGTTGACACGCAGCTTCGTTAATTGCTAGCTTCCTTCTTGCTGTCGCCCTTTCTTATCAGTTTTATCAGTACCAATCTGAGGTGCTTGGTGGAGCTGCTCACGACATGCAGAATGAAGCGGAGCTGTTCTGCCCCCATCACCGGGGGCAGTTTATTGGTTGTCGGCACAGCGTAACGTGCTTCGTGCTGACAATTTTAATATTCAGTCTTGGCTGCGGCGGTTCCCGTGCCCCTACAGCACCCACTCAACAGATACCCGCGGCAACCCTACTTTACCCGGCTAAGATGGGGGACGAGGTAGACCCGTTTAAGCCTTTCTCCTGGAAGCCAGTGAACAGCGCGACCGGCTACTATCTCAAGGTTGGAACCGCGCCAGGTCTCGAGGATGTCTTCGGTATCGGGGAGTTGCCGCCGAACATCACCAGTTGGCCGGTGGACAATCTCCTGCCGGGCACCTACTATGCCCGTCTGTTTACTGACAATGCTGGCACGTGGGGCTATCAGGACCTTTGGTTCACCACCGCAGCGCAATCGCAGCCCTCAGATCCGCCCTCTTTCTACTCGACGGTTAACCAACTTACGGCCAGTGTCCGGTGGTCGGATCCCGACGATGGTGTGCCCACGCCCGGAGAGCCCTTGGCGGACGAAGTTGCACTGCGCGGAAAAGCTACTGCTGACTGTACCGATTTTGCTTTCACCCTGGTTGAGTTGCTCCAGCAGCAGCACATCTACGCGCGCCCCGTGACCTTGACGCTGAACGGCACCGGCTGGGATGGGCATACCGTCGTGGAGTACTACGATCCCTTCTGGAAGAAGTGGTCGGTTGCGGACCCCACTTTTGGGGTAGTTTACTTCGATAACGTAATTCAAAGAGGACAGTCCGCCCAGGAGTTAAGTGCTGCCGTCTTTTCCGAGTCCTGGAGCCTCATCCAGCCGCAATTCGTGACTCCGAATGGCGACTCTTACATGCGAAACTACTACCTGGACCCGATTACCATGTATTTAAATGTCGTACCTCAGGGCGGTACGCCAGCCAAAAGTGTAGTGCACGATCCCATACAGTTTCTTCTTCCCTTTCTCTACTCTTCCGCCAATCCCCACGGCTTTTATTTGTTTGAATTTGGCAATTCGTCTGAGAGCTTGGCCCGTATACCCCGCAGTCCGGTCTTATCACTCTTACGCCTCAGCAATCCACTCTCTGGTCGAAAACCCACACTTTGAATGACGGCTGGGTTATCGGATCGGCTCCCGCCGACGTGCAAGCATTCACCTTCCGTCGTCCCATGTTCTGAGTTGCAGTTAGCACCCAGATCGACAAAGTGCATCGGAAGCTGTCCGGCTGCTCACATTGCCCTTGCTCGTGCTTTCCGGTTGTTGTTGCCGAATCCCATAAAGCATGCCACTGTATTTTCGGAGCTGTTGAAACGGATCCAGAAAGGTACTTGGGACTCTCGATGTGCGGCATAGTCGGAGCGCTCACTATCGGACAGACTTCCTTTCGAGTGGGCGAGAAATATCTTGCGCGCATTCTCGACACGGTCCGCCATCGCGGACCGGATGCCACCGGTACCTGGATCTCTTCCGATGCCCGAGTGGGTTTGGGGCATCGCCGCCTTTCGATTATTGATCTTTCTGTCGCTGCCTCGCAGCCCATGTGCAACGAGGACCAAACCCTTTGGATCTCCTTTAACGGCGAGATCTACAACCATGCCGAGATCCGGCGAGAGCTTGAGCGTCTCGGAGGACACCGCTGGAAGACGGATCACTCCGACACGGAGGTTATCCTGCATGCTTTCGAACAGTGGGGCATCGATTGCATCCAGCGTTTTCGTGGAATGTTTGCCATTGCGCTGTGGGATGCTCGCCATCGTGAGCTATGGCTCATCCGCGATCGCATTGGCATCAAACCGCTCTACTACAGTGTCCACCACGGTCGCATGGTCTTTGCCTCAGAGATCAAGGCGCTGCTGCAGGATTCCGAACAGGAACGCGCCATGGATGAAGAGGCGCTTTATCATTTCCTGTCCTTCCTCACTACTCCCGCGCCCATGACCTTGTTCCAGGGAATCCGCAAGCTGCCCGGCGGATGCTGGCTTCGCGTCCGCTCCGATGGCACTATTCAGCAATCGCGCTACTGGGATGTCTGGGACCACACTCGGCCCCTTTCGGGCGTTTCCGAGGGGAATATTGCGGAGCAGGTGCTCGACGAGCTGAGGACAGCTGTCCAGTTGCGAAAGGTCAGTGACGTGCCGGTCGGCGTGTTCCTTTCCGGCGGCATCGATTCCAGCGTCAACACCGCCCTGTTCTCCGAAGGCGAGAGCCGTCCCGTGAAATGTTTCAGCATTGGTTACGACGGCGACTATCGGTCTTATCAGAACGAACTTCACTACGCGCGGCAGATGGCCAATTTTGCCGGCGCCGAATACCACGAGCGCATCTTGACCCAACAGGACCTTCTCGATTTTCTCCCCAGCATGGTGCACTTCCAGGATGAGCCGATTGCCGATCCCGTCTGTGTTCCCGTCTACTACGTCTCCAAACTGGCGCGCGATCACGGGGTAACGGTTTGCCAGGTCGGAGAAGGCTCAGACGAGCTCTTTTGGGGATATCCTTCCTGGAAAGCCCAACTGGAGCTGCAGCGCTGGGGAAACTTGCCCGTGCCACGAGCCCTGAAAAGCCTGGGATTAATGGGCCTTCGAACTATAGGGAACCAGGAACATCGTGAATACGAATGGCTGCGACGCAACGTTCAGCGGATGCCGGTTTTCTGGAGTGGCGCGGAGGCGTTTACGGAAACTCACAAGAAATCGCTTTTGTCTTCGCGCCTGCAAAGACAATTCGCCGGCTTCAGTTCCTGGGAAGCTTTGGCTCCGATCTATGATCGATTTCAGAGCAAGGCGTGGGAGAAGTCTCCCTTGCAGTGGATGACCTACACGGACCTGAATCTGCGCCTTCCTGAACTCCTGCTCATGCGCGTCGATAAAATGAGCATGGCCGTAAGCCTCGAAGCGCGAGTTCCCTTTCTAGATCATAAATTCGTCGAACTCGCCATGAGCATTCCGGAAGCGCTCAAAACTCGTAATGGAGTGCTCAAATACATTCTCAAGAAGGCTGTCCGTGGGTTGATTCCCGATGAACTCATTAATCGCAAAAAACAGGGATTTGGAGTTCCCGTGTACGAGTGGTTTTTCGACCGCCTCGGTCAGTTTGCGCGTACCCAGCTGTCAGATTTCTGCGAAGAAACTGACTTTCTTAGTCGAGCGGAGGTCATGAAGGTTTTAGATCGTCGCGATGCCTCCCGTGCCTGGAACTTGCTCAATCTCGCGCTCTGGTGGAAGCAATATATCGGTTGCAAGAATGAAGAAATGGCGCACAGCGCCGACTGAGCGGCACCCCGCTTTGGAATTCGAGTACGCCTTGTTTCGCTACCCCTCCCATCCTACCTGCGAGCCGGAGGCGAAAGCAGCCGATCCCATCTCCCAGTAAAAGGCGCCTCCCCCTTACTCCCACCAACGCCCCATGAGAAGACTTTTTTGCGTCATTTAGGCAGCCGGAGGTGTCTACGTTCTTGCAAAAATTCATGACGGCCATAGCTGGCACAGGGTCCACTGTCGCGACATTGCTGCTGCTTGGTTCGGGCGCTGCAGCGCAATCCGTCCCGCTCATAAACCTGCAGCCCTCGCGGGTGCTCAGTTACTATCCGAAACAGCAAGCTGTCCCCCAACCCGTTACGGTTCGCCTCTCCGGAGATGCGAGCGTTCCAGCGCTCCGCTTCATGACCGAATCCGAGGTCTCCTACGCGGTTCCCCCCGGCCAAAACTCATTCTCAGGAATCCTGATTTACGAAACTGCGACTGATATTTACCTGCCGCTGCACGTCCGCATCTTTGGAGACAACGCCCTTCTCTGGGAGCAAGGCATGGATGGAGAGACACCAGCCGTAGAGTTCTCTATTCGATTAGCTGGATCCTCGCGGGTGACGATCGTTTCTACAACGCCCTTGGTGGGGCAGACCTTTCAACTCGCCTGGGCGGAATTCAACCCGGAGCACGGCAAGACTCGATCCGATTACCTGCCGGCTTCGAATACGGGTTACGTCGACTGCGCGCCTCTCCCTCGACAATCGCTCCTGGGCATTTACCATCCGGAGGAAGCTGTGATCGTTAC
>QIAS01000292.1:5927-6439 GCA_003225615.1 Acidobacteriota bacterium
CCCTGACCGTGAACGGGCGAACCGCCTTTCAGCGCCACCGCCGCATTGCGGCCGGCCCCGCCGTTGACCTCGCCGGAATTCCCGACAATCCTTTTGGCCTCCACTTGTCGAGTTCGGGATTCCCCATGCTTTACGACGACTTTGCCGGCCTGTGGGGAGCCAAGTGGGGCCGGCTTTTCGTTCGCTGGCCCATACTCGAGCTCCATCACGGCGAATACGATTTTTCTCGCATAGACAAACTCATTGATATTTATCGGTCGCAAGGCATGCGCGTTCTGGTAGTTCTGGGTGAGGATGCCCCGTCGTGGGTTGGTCCGCCTGGCCCAACTTACTACGCCGCCTGGAAACAATACGTGGCGAATACGGTGAAACATCTTGCGGGCAAAGTGGATGCCTGGGACGTTTTCAACGAAGTGGACGCCAAGTACGAAGTTTCGCTTGGGAAGGCGGAGAGCAATTGGGATCTGCAGGTGCTGCGTCTAGCCATCCAGACGATTCGCGCCACTGACCCT
>QIAS01000292.1:6448-8127 GCA_003225615.1 Acidobacteriota bacterium
ACCGGCACCGCTTATTGGCTGCTCTACGACAAGAAACTGTTTGACGCCTCCCTGCTTGGGCAAATCGACATTGTTTCTTTTCACCCTTATCAGCTCTCCGCTCCAGAGGAGAAGGATGGGGTCTTCGATTATCGAGACAGAATCAACGCCTTGCATGATTTGCTTGGCTCCTACGGTTCACAGATGAAGGGACCGCCGAAGGACCTTTGGGCCACAGAGGCCAACTGGCTGCTCGGAAAAGCTGGGGCACGCAACGTGACCACGCCAGGCCTCACCGAGCAAATTCAGGCCAGGTATTTAGTGCGCGTGAATCTGCTGTCGGACTCCGAGAGCGTGAAGTACTTCGTGCATATGCCTTTCGCCACCAGCAACTCTCCCCTGCCACACTTGGCGACTTGGGCCGCGTATGCGGAGATGGCAGAATTATTCTCCAGAACTCCGCCAAAAATGCTGATCGGGGGACCGTACGTTTACGGCTTGCTAAGCGCCACACCGTCACAGTATCTGGGTGCTCTCTGGAGTGTTGAAGGGCAAGCGACCGTCGCGCTCATCGGCAGCAGCGATTATCGCTTTATGGACCTTTACGGAAATCCGGTATCCAGGAGCGCTGACTCCATCCAGCTCTCCTCCGAGCCGCTGTATTTTACGGCCAAGGGAGCCGCTCCGCAGTTGCAGGTAATTCAAGCCGAAGCCCCTTCATGGCGACCCTTGCCGTCCCTCACGATTTGGACCTGTAACCGAGGCTCTACATGCAGGCAGGTTCCTGGTGGTCGACACATCCAGAGCCAGCCCTCCAAATATTCGTATCAATTAACATCGCCGCCCGTGGCCACCTCACCAGGAAGTTGTCACCGTGTTCGCATCCAACTGGTTCTTGAGGAGGGAGCGATAGGACTGTTTGCCATCGACGGTTCCACGGGGGCTCTGCTAGACACCGTAGTTCGCGCCGCTTTTGTTCCGGAAAGACGACCTCACTTCCTGGAGCTTCGCTTCCATGCAGGATCATCCACCTCTTTCAGGTTGGGGGTGAGCAACAGCAATGGAACCGATTCACCCTCGGTCTTTACCTTGTTGGACCCATCCCAAATTGCTGATTGCCCCTAGTCCCTCCCTTTGGGGCGAGGGTATCGGACCACCCTAGGCTCAGTGGTTCTGAAGCAAAAGCGGCAAACTGATTCGCCAATCACCGGCATTTCACGACAACTGGCGCCACGTGAGCGGTGATAGCAGGATGCCCGGCAGCAGCAGTACTGAAACTTCTAACTCCACAGCTGTCCGCCTCATCCGACTCGGCCCGGAAGTAGTAGATTGTCCCGGGTTTCAGGTTGTTGATTTTTACTTCATGTTTCTTGCCACTGTAAGGCCCTTCCGCAAGCTGGTTCAGATCATTTCTATCCAGCCCATACGTCACCCGCGTGCCCGAGGCAGCGCTTGTGTTCCAGACGATAGTAACGGAGTGCTCGTCGGCAGACTGCACCACGGGTGAGCCTACGAAGTGTGCGGCCTTCGCCGCCTCGCTGGCTGCGGTGCATTTCACCACCACCGGGGCGACATGGGCCGCCGCGGGCGGCTGGCCAGCAGCCGGAGTACTGAAGCTCCTGACACCGCAGCTCTCTGTTTCGTCCGATTCCGCCTGAAAGTAATACGTCGTTCCGGGTTGCAGGTTGTTGATCTTTACC
>QIAS01000292.1:8239-14125 GCA_003225615.1 Acidobacteriota bacterium
TTCTGGTGAGCCGACAAACCGAGCCTCTTTGCTCGCTTCTCCGGCTGCGGTGCATTTCACCACAACCGGAGCTACATGCGCGCTTATAGCGGGCTGGCCAGCTGCCGGAGTGCTGAAACTCCGCACTCCACAACTACTAGCGTCGTTCGATTGGGCTTGGAAGTAATAGTTGGTGCCAGGTTGTAGATTATCGATTTTGACCTCGTGCTTCGGCCCACCGTACGGTCCCTCCGCGAGCCGGTCCAGGTTATTCTTATCGCTTCCATACATCACGCGACTGCTGGAAGGGGCGTTGGTGTTCCACACAATAGTGACGGAGTGTTGGTCGGCAGTCTGAACCACTGGTGAACCAACGAAGCGAACAGTGTCGCCGCCTTGCGGAGAAAGCGCAGTCGCGGAATTGATGCAGATCGCAGTTGGAAGAAGCAAAAGCCCTAGCACAATAGCAATCACCTTCACCACACACCTCCTGTGACACCGGCGGAAGCATATCCTATCCGTCATAAGCCATGTCAAGCATTTGGAAAGAGCTGGCGGAAACACTCCCGCCCTGAGGCTCACCCGTTAAACTAAGCAATCGAAAGAAACACCGAGTCCGGCCGCTTGCTATCCAGCTTCCGATGAGCTGTGTAACCCATTAGACGAATCCCGCCCATGCTTTGGGGCTGCCTCTGGCCAAGATTTGTTCTTTTCTGACAACTGTTTCAGGGCAAATTGTGATCTAAGTAGTGAATTTTTGTAGGAGGGAAGAGGTGTTTCTATGAAGCCAAGTTTCCTGGCAGTTCTGATTTTGCTGATCGGATTGGCGATTTGCGCCAGCCCCGTTGCTGTCCTGCCCGCCCAGGCAGCACAAGTAAGTTTCACCAGTTCACCGGCGATCCAGGCCGCTGATCAGCATTCCGCGACCATCACCTGGAGCACCAATACTTCGTCGAACAGCCGCGTGATGTACGGAACCGACCCAAACAATCTCACCCAGGTTGCAGAAGGCACCCCGGGAACAAAACACTCCGTGAAGATCGACAATCTTCAGCCGGGTACTACCTACTATTTCCAGGCCGAAGCCGGCGAAGCTGAAAGTTGTGGAGTCCGTAGCTTCAGCACTCCGGCAGCTGGCCAACCTCCGATAACCACTCCTCGAGTGGCACCGGTGGTTCAGAAGTGCACGCCTAGTGCAGAGCAGCAAAAACTAAAAATCACCAATGGTCCGATGCTCGAGTACGTGGAGAGCGCCTCCGCCGTAATCGCCTGGTCCACGAACGCAAAGGGCAGTACCCGTGTGATGTACAGTACCGATCCCAACAACCTGACCCAACTAGCCGAAGCGCCTTGGGGAGCGGGTGGTCTGACCCATCGAGTCAAACTGCAGAACCTGCAGCCCAATACTACCTACTACTTCAAGGTTGAAACGGGACAGGCGCAAGGCTTGCAGGGAGCGGAAGTGGAAAGCCCGAAGGTTTACAGCTTCAAAACGCCGCCAGTGGGTGCTCCACCTCTACGCAACCAGGCAGCTCACTGATGCAACCCGTCACTTCGTCTACAACCTATTTCATGATTTGCGCCTTGCGTTTCCTGCTGCTGCGTAAGGCGCCGAAATCACCAGTCGAAAATTAAGCCGCTTTCCTCATGCTGCCTCTTGCAGCCCGTCGCCCCGCTGGCTTGAATTCCGTCAGGCTGGTCACCGCAGTGATCATCACTCCTTGTGCCTGGAAGAATGCTTTCTCGCTCTCCTCTTCAAAGGCCATGAATTCAGGCATCGTCGCCGCTATCGCCGCCAGTCCCACATCGATGTCGCCATGCATTGGAAAGCTGATTACTTTTTTGACGCCGCCCGGATAATCCGTCAACAAGCTCACTGCCAGTTCCGCTCCACCGCAAAAGAACGCGCTCAACGCCGCGCGTTTATTGCGTGACCAGAACACTGTTCCCATTGCTAAGAACGATCCCGCTATAAGGTAATCCACGATAGCGTGAGTTTTGGGTGAGACCATCTTGGGCAGCGGCCTGGTAATCGCTTTCGTGACTCTATTGAGAATCGGCATGCGGTACCCTCCTTATTTTTCTTCAAAAATGGCCTTCCATCAATCCGGCTTGCCCCAGCCATCAGTGACGCGTGAACATCCCCGCAAAGCCGTAACCTAGCAGCAGTCCGAGAACGGATGCGACCCCAGAAACCGCCCCCAGATGTTGGCGTGCGTTTCTTTTCACGTCCAACTTCTCGCGCACTTGAGATTTCAATTCCTCAACCGAATTGTGCAGCCGCTTCCGTTGTTCCGCGGCGCGCAATTCCAGCTCATAAGTGGCTTCTGTGTTCATACTCGATTCCCCGCTTCGCTCTGTAGCCATATTTTGTCTTCCCTCAAAACTTCGATCGTCTTTTTCGGAGCGATCCCTTGCGCGCGGAACTCTCGTGCTGCGAAGAACGCCAGCATTCCTCCCATAATCGCCCAGAACACACCCACGATCAGGAATGCCAGAAACCACGCATACGGGCTGCCCCAAAACGCAACCGCCACCAGTCCGACTAGCGCCAGCGTCAGCAGAAGATACGCCGTCCCAAGAAACAGTACACCCACCGCCGCCAGCAGCGCTCCAGACTTCCAACTCGCAACCTTCTCTCGCAGTTCGGTTTTAAACATCTGTACCCGCGTTTGGACGAACTCTTTGGTCTCATCTTTGATTTCTGCAACTACTCCAGCCAGCGTTGGTCCCTCGCTCTCCGCATAGTTATTTCTATTCATGATGACTTGGACCTCCAAAATCGCAGCAGCACGCCCACGATGAAAGCAACGCCTGCCACGCTAGCAATAATCTGCATGGGATACTCGTCACTGAGGTATTGCGCCCGCACCCGCACACGACGCGACACTTCCCCGGACGTCTGGCGCGCCTGTTCGTACATAGCGCGTGCCCTCGCCTTGCTTTCCTCGTAGGCAGCAGAAGTGCTCTGCCGTACTTTGCTTAAAGTCTCCTCGGCTGTCTCCTTCCAGTCAGTGACCTTTTCCGCCACGCTCTGCCCTCCCTCTGCGAACCGAGTGGGCATCTGTTGCACCTTCTTGGGGCCGTGCGGCACCCTGCCTCTTCCTGTTGTCAGGGCTTCCTCTTCCGTGAGCTGCGGAGCACAGCTCTCCGGCCCCAGTGACATGTCTCGATTGCCTAGCGCCTTTGCCATAGATAAGCCTCGTCGGCTATTTGCCTTTCTTTATCGTGTTTAATCAAGCTTTGGATGACGTAAAACGGCAGCGTGTCTACCGCGGTAAGAAAAACCTGAGGGTGGGAACTATGGCGCGACGCTAACGTATTGAGCTATATGAAGATGCCGAACGGAGTGGGAAGGAGAACTGCGGCACGTAGGTTAACAGAATTGTTGGTGGCTGCAGAAATGCGCCAGCGAGTCTCCGCCGCGCACTCCAAAACCGTCGTCGGATCGCTCAACAATGGTTATTGCGAGACACTAATTGGAATCCCCCCTACATAGTTCAGCAGAGGCGCCCGCCCTCCGTGCAGCACTTCGAGCGCGAAGGCACTCGCCCATTTACCCTGCGCATCCTTCGTTATCAGTTCTTGCACCATATAAACATTACGGTCCAACCGACGTTCCAGCGTTTGCCAACGTTGTTTATGCCATCTGGGGTCCGGATTGCGCCACACAATTTCCGGTTTCATACAATACTCCTCAATCTCAAAAAATCTGCCAGTCCTTGCATGTCCCTTTCGCTGAACGTTAGCAAAGGCGCGCTTCCCGGAGAACACCTCGTTCCCGAAGGCGTTCCTATATATTCGGACGGGTGGCACGGAGCATCGGTGGTTCCACTCACAATCAAGTGTGAGCGGGATCACACCGGAGAGGTAACGATTCCACTTGCTTTTCTCCCTGGAGCTGGTCGGAAGGCGTCTCGGCGGCAGGGTTTTCCCTATATTGCTCGAGATGAACGCTTGTTGTGCTTCGCGGAACTACGCTGCCCATGCCGAGGGAAATTTTTCCCCTCGAGAGGGCGCCAGAGCGCTCTAAACGATTCGGCGAACCACGGGCAATCTGTTCAACCAATGCAAGTATGGGTACCATGCCAGGAACACCGGGTTTCGTCTGTCGCGCATCCCGATGAACGGCTTCACCACTTTACTTACTCTGCGCACTTCATGGCGACGCGTACAGGTACTACAAGCCAACTGCTGGAAAGTGCCGCGAACGGAGCATCTTGATGGACCAGAGTGGATTAGGACTTTTCCTGCTGTTTGTGGCCGGAGCAATGAACGGCAGCTTCACTCTTCCTATGAAGTTCACGCGGAACTGGGCGTGGGAGAACATCTGGCTGGCGTGGACGATTTTTGCCCTGGCAGTTTTTCCCGTGGTGCTGACGCTGCTGACTGTGCCCGCGCTGGGTCAGGTGTATGCCCATACCGGTCCCGGGCCGGCACTGCTGGCAGCGGCTTTTGGCGCAGGCTGGGGAATTTCGCAGGTGTTCCTGGGCCTCGCCGTGGCTGGCATCGGCATGGCATTGTCATTCTCTGTGATCCTGGGAATTTCCGCCGCGCTGGGAAGCATCGTGCCACTCATCCGCCTCCATCCTGACGCGGTGTTTCAGAAGGGCGGGTTCATGGTGCTCTGTGGGGTCGCACTGGTGTTGCTGGGCGTGGGAATTGCAGCCATAGCAGGGCGACGGCGGGAATTGGCATTAGCAGGCAGCTCTGCTGTTGCTGGTGAGCGGAAAGTATCTGTGGGCAAAGGATTGATCTTCGCAACCATCAGCGGCCTCGGCTCCGCCCTGGTGAATTTTGGTTTTGCTTTTGGAGAACCGCTGAAGAAGGCCGCGCAACAATTCGGCGCGGCTCAAACTTGGACCCCCAACGCAGTCTGGCTTCCCTTGATGGTAGCGGGCGGGGTTCCGAATTTGATTTATTGCATTTACCTGATACGGAAAAACCGGACAGCATCAAAGTTCAAAGCTCCGGGTACCGGTCTCTATTGGGGATTGGCAGCCATCATGGCGTTCTTCTGGTTCGGCAGCACCGTGATGTACGGTGTGGGGGCAACAGAATTGGGAGAATTAGGGCCGGTGCTCGGCTGGCCGTTGTTCATGTCGCTCATCGTGATTACCGCGACGGTCTGGGGCATCGCCACCGGCGAGTGGAGAGGCGCGGGCAAACAGCCTCTACGCCTTATGGGCCTGGGCGTGGCTGTGCTTGTCGTCGCAATCTTTGTCCTGGGAATTTCCAGCCGCATGTTTTGAGTAGCCTTTCTGTAGAGACAGGGTTCGTCCCGTCTCGCTCCGGCTCACCATTAGTTCGGTATCGGGATTCGGCAATCGCAGCGAGGGTAACTGTCTGATGACAAAACTTGCCATACAAGACGGCCTCGTAATTGGCGTTGACATTGGCGGCACCAAGGTCGCCGCCGGCCTGGTCGACGGCAGTGGAGAGATCCTTGCGCAAACCCGCACGCCGATGGTGCCGACCGGTGAAGCGGCTGCGGGGCTCAAAGCCGTTATCTCCGCAATTGAGTCTGTCTCGGCGAAATATCCCGAGATCGTGAAGCAACATGGATTGCTCCGCGGCGTCGGTATTTGCTCTCCCGGGCCACTGGATCCGAAGGCCGGCGTGGTAATCAATCCTCCCAATCTTCCCTGCTGGCGTAATTTCCCGCTGTCTGCTGAAGTGGCGAAAGTTTATCGAGTCCCGGTCAAAGTGGATAACGATGCCAACGCCGCGGCCTTGGCGGAAGCTCGCTGGGGCGCGGGACGCGGCCATCGTTACGTGTTCTATGCAACCATCGGCACCGGCATTGGAACCGGCATCGTGTTCGACGGCCGGATCTACCACGGCCGCACTGGGGCGGCCGGTGAAGGCGGCCACGTCAGCATTGATTATCACGGCCCGCAGTGTCAA
>QIAS01000293.1:0-509 GCA_003225615.1 Acidobacteriota bacterium
GAATTGGCGGAAAGCGCGATTCGACAATCGAAATCATTTACCGATCAGGAGGCGCTTTCGCAACACTTGATCGACTACGTAGCTTCCAGCGAAGAAGATCTCTTCAAGCAGATGCAAGGCAAACCTGTAAAGCAGTTCAACGGCCGAACGGTCACGCTCAACTTGGTGGGCCAGCCAGTGCGCACCTTTGACATGACCTTCAAGCAGCAAATACTCTCCTTTCTCGTAAACCCCAATATCGCATTCCTATTGCTGGTGATTGGCGCGTTCGCCCTCTACGCGGAATTTAACCATCCCGGCGCAGTGGTTCCAGGAATGGTGGGGGTTGTCTTCATCGTGCTCGCCATCTTCGCGTTCAATCTGCTGCCCGTGCGTTTCGCTGCCATCGTCATGATCCTTGGCGCCTTCGTCTTGTTCGCCCTGGAGGCCAAATTCGCCAGCCACGGCGTGCTTACAATTGGCGGTATCGCCCTTTTGACCTTGGGAGCCCTGTTGCTGGTGGACGCACC
>QIAS01000293.1:580-6468 GCA_003225615.1 Acidobacteriota bacterium
TCTGATGAGCATTGCCCTAAAGGCGCGGCGCAATAAAGTGGTCACCGGCGAGCAAGGATTGCTGGGTGAGATCGGAACCGCCCAAACCCCGTTAACTCCGCAGGGTAAAGTCTTCGTTCATGGCGAACTCTGGGATGCGGTTTCCTCGGTCAACGTGCCGGCGGGAGAACGTGTCGTCGTGCGCGGGGTCGATGGTCTGCAACTTCAGGTAGATCCCGCCCCAGCCTGGGAGCCCGCCCGAGCGCAGACTGCTGTCCGCTAACGCATCTCGGCAGGCACCTGCTCACGCGTGGGAAATAGCGCATCCGCCTCGAAAGTTGATATACAATTCGCGACAGATACATTCCTTACAGGCGAAACCGGAGACGCAGATGGGTATTCCTTTTTCTGCTATTGTCGTCATCGTTGTTGTCATCTATTTTCTGAGTTCTATTAAGATTCTCGCGGAGTATGAACGCGGAGTCATCTTCCGCCTCGGCCGGCTGCTGGAGCACGCCAAGGGTCCCGGCCTCATTTTCGTTTTCGCGCCTCTCGACCGCATCGTACGAATCTCGTTGCGCCAGGAAGCGCTTGAGGTGCCTCCCCAGGACATCATCACTCGCGACAACGTCACGTTGAAGGTCAATGCGGTCATTTTCCTGCGAGTCATCGATCCCCGGCGCGCCGTGGTCGAAGTGTCGAACTACGTGTACCAAACTTCGCAGTTTGCCCAGACCACGTTGCGTTCCGTGCTCGGTGAGTTGGAACTCGACGAGCTGTTGGCGCACCGCGACAAAATCAACCTGCGGCTGCAAAGCATTCTGGACACGCACACCGCGCCCTGGGGCGTGAAGGTGGTGAATGTTGAGGTCAAGCAGGTGGATATGCCGGAATCCATGCTGCGGGCCATGGCGAAGCAGGCAGAAGCCGAACGTGAAAAGCGTTCCAAGATCATTCATGCCGAAGGCGAATTCTCTGCCGCGCAACGCTTGGTCGATGCGGCCAAGCTGCTGGCCACTGAACCCGTCAGCGTGCAGCTGCGTTATCTGCAAACCCTGACCGAAATCGGTGTGGAGAAGAACACGACGGTCGTGTTCCCCGTCCCGGTGGACTTCTTCTCAGGAATTCAGAAACTTTTGGGCAAGACCGATGGTGCTGGTTCGCAGCCCGCTACAACGCGCTAAGGTTATGGCATAAGGCAAGCCACATCCAGGAAAGGATATGCGGAGTAACTAAATGACGAGTTCTCAGGACACTGAAATAACGCTGGGTACAGGGAGAATGTTGCTCCTGTTTTTCGGCTTGGTAGTCGTGTGTGCCGGCTTCTTTGGGGTGGGTTTCACGCTAGGGCGGAATTCGATCAGGACAGGGATTGTCGCTATTGATTCCAATCTGCCGAGTGCGACCGGCCCAGTTGTGCGACCTTCAGCAGTCAAGTCGAATAACGGCGCGGAAGCGTCCGCTGATCAACCCACGTACAAGCCAGCCGTGCAGAAAAACGTGTCACAGGTTCCGGCCACCGGAGCCGATTCGGGAGCTCCCCCGTCTGCCGATGACGCCAGCAAGACCGATTCGACTGCCCCGTCGTCCGCGGGCAGCTACTATGTGCAGGTGGCCGCAGTGAGCAAGCAGGAAGATGCCGACGCGCTCGTGGAAGCCCTCAAAAAGAAGCAATACCCAGCTTTTTCCGCCAGCAACGCACCCATGGACAAACTCCTTCACATCCAAATTGGGCCCTTTGCCGACATCAAGGAAGCCGAAGGTACTCGCGCCAAGCTGATCAGCGACGGCTACAATCCAATCTTGAAGAAGTAAGAAGTACGAGGTAAAGAAATCCGCTTAACCAGCCGTAACGTTGACTGGCAAGGAACGGGTGTTTTCCACTTCGTCCTTCCGTACCTCGTACTTTCTAGTCTCTGCTGAACCTCTGCTCCTTCCACGGATCACCATACATGTGATATCCATTCTGTTCCCAAAAGCCAGGGGCATCGTGCTCGAGAAACTCAAGGCCGCGTACCCACTTCACAGACTTCCAGGCATATAGATGTGGAACAATAAGCCGCAATGGATAACCGTGCTCCGGCGTGAGCGGTTGGCCATCATGATGTGTCGCCAAAAGGACCTCGTCGCGATCCAGATCCGCCAAGGGAACATTGGCAGTAAAGCCCTGCTCCGCATGCACCAACACGTACACAACTCCGGGCTTCAGTTGCACTCGACTCAGCACTTCGCGGAAAGCCACGCCTTCCCATTCGTTATCGAAACGGCTCCAACGGGTCACACAGTGAAAATCGCTGGTTCGTCGGACCTTCGGGAACCGGCTGAATTCGTCCCACGTAAAACAGAGAGGGGTTACCACGGAGCCATAGCTCCGAAAATCCCAATTCCTGGCATTAAAAGTCGGGACCGACCCATAATGCAAAACCGGCCACTTGAGAGTAAGGGACTGCCCGGGCGGCAGGAGCCCTTCACTTTTCTTCTTCTGCTCTAATTCCCTGCGCTCGTTACCCGAAAATAGCATGTGTCCTTTAATGAGCGTGCCGCGATATTGACAATCATCGATTCCCGGATTCATCCTTTAACCATGAGCAACGCCGATCAAGCCGTGAATCGGCTCTTACAAGCTATCGCGGACCCCACCCGTCGACGCATTCTGAAAGCTTTGAAAGAACGCGGTGGGTGCTCGATCGACAAAGACGTAGGACTTTGTGCCAGCGACATCGAAGGACGGATTCGCCTCTCCCAGCCCACCATTTCCCATCATATGGCTATTCTAAAGAAAGTCGGTCTGGTGCAGGCCAAGAAGCAGGGTCAATGGATGTGGTACCGCCGCAACGAGAAAGCGATCGGCGAGTTGGCGAGGAAGCTGCGGGAAACGCTCTGAAGCTTCCGCGAACTTTGCGTTCCCCTCTTGCGAACTTAGCGGCTAAAGCCTTTCTTACTGCGCTTGGGAGGGTTCAATCCGCAGAAGCTGCCTGCGCCTTCTGCTGCAGCAAACCGCGCGCATGCTTGATCAGATCAACTACTTCAAAAGGTTTTACCAGTAGCGGGACATTATTTTCCTGCAGAAACTTCCGAATCTCCTGGTCGGCAACGCTGGAAAAGGTGAAGAGAGTGCGTTTTTCCATGCCGGCATACTTCTCGGTCAGCCAGTGGTAAACCTCGGGTGCGCCCCAGTCTCCGGGCATCTTGCCATTGATTATGATCGCGTCAAAAGTTTCCGAGCTAAGACGGTTCTTAACCTCATCGCTGCTCATAGCGGTGACGACCTGGGCGCCCGCGCCAACCAGGACGTCGCGTTCGAATTCCAGAACTGCC
This sequence comes from Acidobacteriota bacterium, assembly GCA_003225615.1. GTDB lineage: Bacteria > Acidobacteriota > Terriglobia > Terriglobales > Acidobacteriaceae > QIAS01. The sequence goes on from QIAS01000293.1 coordinate 3,878, forward strand.
TCTTCGTCCTCCGCCAGCAAAATTCGCCCCTCGATCGCAGCCTCCCGACGTGGAGCAACGGCGGCTTCGGCGGGAGCAACTCTTCCCGATGCGGGGAGACGTATCTCCACCACCGCCCCCCCAGCCGGATCGTTATGCGCAGTGATGTCTCCTCCATGTTCCTTCACGATCCCGTAGCAAATGCTAAGCCCGAGGCCCGTTCCCTTGCCCACGCTCTTAGTAGTGTAAAAGGGATCAAAAATTCGTTTCGGATCCTTAATCCCCGGGCCGGTGTCGCGGAACGTCGTGCACACGTTCCCGTTTTCGCTCGCGATGCGAACCTTTAATGCGCCCCCGCCACCGCTCTCAAGCAGAGCATCTACGGCGTTGTTGATGATATTCAGGAACACTTGCTCGAGTTGATGAGGGTCTGCGGTAACGGCAGGCACATCGGGCCCGAAATCGCGTTCTACCGCGATGTTACTTACCTTAAAATCGTAATCCCGCAGCGTCAGCGTTTCTTCCAAAACCTTGCGGATATCCACTTCCTGCTTTTGCGGCTTACGCTGGCGCGCGAACGAGAGCAGGTTCTGCACAACCCGGTGTGTGCGTTGGGCCTGTTTGAACAGCTTGCGTACAAAGTCGGCAGAACGCTCATCCAGCCCTTCACCTTCCAGTAACTGCGCGTAACCCAGGATCGCAGTCAGCGGATTATTCAATTCGTGCGCCACCCCGGCAATAAGCTGGCCAACGGCGGACATTTTTTCGCTTTGCAGCAACTGCTCCTGGGTGCGGCGCAGGTCTTCATAGGCACGGCAGGTCTCTTCGTAGAGGCGAACTTTTTCAATTGTGGTCGCCAACTGGCGGCCGATTGCCACCAGAAGATTTTCGTCATTGCTGCTGTACTCGCGCGCTTCGCGGCTGCTTACGCCCATGATCCCGATGGGCTTGTCCTTGCTCCAGAGCAGCACCCATATCCAGGCCGGCAAACCGTCCGCCTGCACAAAATCGACCACCAAGGGCGGCAAATGCGGCAGGAACTCCAGGGTAAGGACTTCGGTACGCGAACGCATGACGAGGTCGCCAAATCCGTCCGGAAACACGACCTCCGAGAAGTGAGCACGCTGCTCGCTCCGTTGCCCCCAACCCGCCCGTCGGCGAAACGTAGTTTCATCCAGGTCCGAAAGGTAGATGGAGCCGGTCTCCGCGCCGAACAGTGACATGACCTGCCGCAAGGTCAAATTCAGAATTTCGTCAAGGTCAAAGGACTGGGTGGCAATGACCGCCATCGCATTTAGCGCGTTCAGTTCGCGGTTACGGCGCCGCATGTCATCTTCTGAGCGCTTCTTCTCAGTCATGTCCACGACAAAGCCCTGGTAGCGCTCGATGGCGCCCGCGGCGTTGCGCGTGGCAAAACTGCTCTCGGCCGCGGTTAGCAGGCTGCCATCTTTCTTACGCAAGGTCACTTCGAAATTCCGCACGTAATTGTGGTGCTCGATCTCGCGCCGGAAGGCTTCGCGCTGTTCCGCTGAGGCATATAGCTCGATGTCTACGTTCAGGGCCATCAATTCTTCTCGAGTGCTGTGGCCCAGCATCTTCACGAATGCATCATTGCAATCGAGCAGCTTGCCATCCGGCGTGGCGACAAAGACTCCTTCCTGCACCTGCTCGAATAACAGCCGATATTTTTCTTCCACAGCCTGGCGTTCAGTCGTGTCCCGAACGACGTGAATGATTCCTTTTTGCTTGCTTCCCTGTTCGCTATAGGAGGAGGTCGAAACCATCGAGTGCCCGCCGAAGCAAGGGTCGGGTCCTTCGATGAAGTCTGCATCGCCGCGCGCGCAGTAAGGGCATCCGGTCCAGTCGCTATCCTTCCGCGGAAGCACCGCTTCACACAAATTACCCACGACGGCGAATGGCGCCTGTCCCAGGCGCTGCAAAAGGGCCTGGTTGGCTTTGATGATGCGGTATTCGGAATCGTGCGCCAGTATCAGATCCTGGATCGAGTCGAACGTATTCATCCACTGCCGCTGCGAGCGCAACACTTGTTCCAGTAAGCGAAGGTTTTCTACCGCAATACCAAGCTGGTTCGCCGTGGTCGACAGGAAATCCAGGTCTTCACGCGTGTAAAAGCGGCGCTGCGTGCTGCCCAATGCCAAGGTCCCGATGGGCGATTTCTTGCCCAGAACCGGGGTCACCACGATATGGTGAAAGCCCTCTTGCTTCAGGTATTCGCGGACGGTGTCGTCCGCCGCTGCAGCCTTGATGACTACCGGCTTCGCCTCCTGCAATACCTTTTGCTGCGTCTGACCGAGCTTCAGATAACCGGCAGCCTTCAGAAATTCGGGCGAGATTCCAATGTGCTGCGCGATGACCATCTTGTCGCCTTCCAGCACGCGGAACCATGCCGCTTTCACCTTCATCAGGCCTTTAAGCTCTTCCAGGGCAGTCAACATCATCGGACCGTGCTGCTGGGCGCGGGCAATGGTGGTCGTCAGGGCGTTCACCACGCGGAGCCTTTGAGTTCGCAGCTTGAAGTCATCCAGCACTATCAACATCATGCTGAAACCGAGCAGCAGGTCAGCCAGCAGATTGATTCCCGGCGCAATATG
>QIAS01000293.1:6567-8122 GCA_003225615.1 Acidobacteriota bacterium
GACCAAGCGATAGGAAACCTCCAACGGCAGGCGCAGGTTCCACGAATCTGGCCAGAACACAGCACGTAGTACGGCATAGGCTATGACGGACAACGTGATCACCAGCAATGGCAAGAACAGCTTGTGGCTGTGGGTATAGATGAACGCGGCGGCGGCGAATAGACAGACCGCCAACACGAACTCGGCTTGCGAGATCGCTTGCAGGTAGGGAGTCGCGGCGTCGATATGAATGCCGTGAATCGTCCAGCAGGAGACGAAAAACGCCAGCCATCCCAGGATCCAAGTCAGAAGGTAGCGCTCTCGAAACGTACGGAAAACGAGCATGCCCGCCGCCAGCATGACCAGGGCAGCGGACTCCTCCCCCGTTAACTTGGGCAGGGCCAGGTTGCCGTTCACGTACAGGGCGCACCAAAAGGGCATGATCATTGCACTCAAAGCAGAGTCCTGCGTTCTTGTAATATCACGCTGGGAATGGTTACTAGTGTGTTTTCAGCGTCCCATTGGTTACTTTCGGAACCACGGACTTGGGATAGAATTGGCGCTGGCTTTCCACTTAACCCATGGCAGACCGCATCCTGGTTGTAGACGACGAGGAGCCTATTCGGGAGATTGTTTCCTCGATGTTGGCCTCGGCTCGAGGCCCTCGCCCTGCTCAATTCCGGGGAGGAGTTTGAACTGATGCTCTCCGACCTGATGATGGCCGATCTTGACGGCATCGGCCTGCTCGAGCGCACCAAGGAAAAGTATCCCGATATGCCTGTGGTCATGGTTACCGCGGTGCACGACATCTCTGTGGCGCTGGCCGCCATCCGAAATGGGGCATATGATTACCTGCTAAAGCCATTCGAGCGTGAACAACTTCTCGCTACCGTTCGTCGCGCCCTTGAGAACCGTCGGCTGAAGCTGGAGAACCGCCAATATCAGACTAACCTTGAGACCCTTGTCGCCGACCGTACAGCCCAGTTGCGCAAGGCCATGAGCACCCTGGAGCGTTCCTACGACGTTACCCTGGAAGCTTTGGGCGATGCTTTGGATCTCAAAGACGCCGAGACCGAAGGTCATTCAAAGCGAGTAACCGCCTTTACTATTGCCATTGCTCGGGCCATGGGCTTGCCTAAAGAAGAAATCAGCGTGATTGCCCGCGGCGCCTTCCTCCATGATGTGGGGAAGATGGCCATTCCCGACGCCATTTTGCGCAAGCCCGGCGCCCTAAACCCAGACGAGATCGCCATTATGCGGGAGCACTGTTACCGCGGCTACCAGATGGTGAAGAAGATCCCTTTTCTCCAGGAAGCTTCTGAAATCGTCTACTCACACCAGGAAAAGTTCGATGGAACCGGCTACCCGCGCGGTCTGAAGGGTGAGGAGATTCCGCTGGGGGCCCGCATCTTTTCCGTCGCGGATACATTGGATGCCATCACCTCCGACCGTCCTTACCGGCCGGCGCAAACCTTGACAGCTGCGCGAGAAGAGATTTATCGCTGGTCGGGTCGTCAATTTGACCCCCAGGTGGTCGAAGTGTTTCGTAGTATGCCCGACAATATCTGGGAGGATC
>QIAS01000294.1 GCA_003225615.1 Acidobacteriota bacterium
GGCCTGAAAGAAGCAGTCCAAGCACCAGCCCAATCGGCACCAGCAAAACCGAGAGATCGAAAGAATGGCAATGGTAGCTGACCAGTACGGTCACGGCCAGATTAAAGGAAAATCCGAGATCAAAAATTGAACTGTCCGACTGCTGGGGAAATTTGATAACTGCAAATACCAGCAGCAACACAGAAAGCAGCGCCACAACCAACGTGCCCGCGGCAGGCAAACTGCCGGTGTGGAACAACAAGCTCAGAAGCCCGCGGATATTAGGCATGTCCTTAGGAACGTTCACCGCCGGGGCGAGCTTGTCTATATTCAAGAGAAATCTTGGGTAATAGGTAGCCGCCGACCATCCTACCGTTGCCACCGAAATTCCGGCCAGCAACCCCGATGTGATCGCGAAACCCAAGAGCACTCGAATCTGTCGCCTTACCAGGAAAGCTATTAAAAACGGCAATAATAATGTGAATTTGAATGCACCCAAGCCGAGTATCATCCCACTCGCAAGTGGCGCGTTTCTTCGCAGGGCCCTGTATGCGGCGGCATAAACCAGCAGAAGCAGAATGGAGTCTTGACCTTGCAGTAGCGTGACGAAAACGGGGAAGTAGGAAAGCGTTGCCGCAAACATGACGGCTGGAGAAAAGACCCGCAGGGCTGTAATTTCTGCCCGCAGGATGGCCGCCACCGCGAGCAGGCACCCGCAGCTGAACAAAGCCCATACCAGAAAGGACGCTTTGTAAGGCAGGTACGCCAACGGCCAGTAAAGCCACGCTTCAAACGCGGGTCGCACAAATGGCAATGCCCCTTGCCGAATGCTCACATGGGGCGCAATCTCTTTTTGAATTTCATATTGCAGGCCGAGGTCATACAACCGATTGGCTGTCCCGCGTTGTAGGATTTTGCCGGCCGTGTAAAAACTGATGAAGTCCGAATATCCCTCAGACACCTGGCGCCGCAGTTGGAAAAAGATGATGCCGTACGCGAGCAAAAGCCCGGCGATCAGGACCGCAACTGCGCTGCGAACATGGGACATTGGGCAGATGACATTTTGAGACGTGATGCTTTGGAAAGCAAGGAAGGGTCAAGGTTCAGTCAGAGAGGCAACTTGATGCGTCGTCCAAAAAATACGTTGGGACGTATCCGAATGGCTGGCGTATTTCAGGCTTTCAGGATCGCAGTGTAGAAAACGAGGGCGTGACGCCTCAAATTCCCTCGCGCTGTTCTAAACCCGGAGAACTGGCTGCCCGGACTGGGGGCTTCTTTCCCGCGGGCGAGAATTGCTCCCGTACCCGGTCCCGCACCTGGCCTGCACTTCGCGCGATAGTACTGCGGATTTGTTCGCCTGATGCTGGCGCAAATAGAATGGCCAAACCTACTCCGAGCCCCGCGCCACCAGCAAAGCTGAGCGCATTTCGCAAGGCTGAGTTCTCGTCCCTTCGTACAACCCCCCGCGCTTGCCGCCCGACCCTTTCAGTGGTCTTGCCCACAAAATCTGAAAAATCCAGAAAGAGAAGTCCCCCGCGGAGCAGTGACCGAAGCAATGGCTTTTTCATGATGTCCTCTGCGCCCGTGGAATTGTGCGCACCATCACAGGCACGAATCTTGGATGAGACCGGGGGCGCTACCGTTGCAAGCACCCCCGGAGGAGGAAGATGAAAATGAAGACTACTTCAAAGATCTGCCGAGTACTCCGATCTACGCTTCCACAAGTCTCTCGAGCGCGGCCTTGTTACGAATGACCAGAGTAGATCCTTTCAATTCCAGCACGCGCTGCTTCTTGAAGTCTCCCAGAATGCGGGTGACCGTCTCGCGTGAAGTGCCGATCAGCTGCGCCATCTCTTCATGGGTAAGCGACAGCTTCAGGCGAATCGCGCCATCTGTGACTTGCCCGTCCGTAGCCCATTGCAGCAGAAGCCGCGCGAGTTTTTCCGATACGGAGTGAGACAAGCCGATGGAGCGGATCACATCGTAGGCGGACTGGCAGTCATTGCTGAGCTGTTGCGCCGCATGCAAGCAAGCATCCGGATGCTGTTTGAGAAACTGCAGAAAATCCTCGCGCCCGATATAAGCCAGCTGCGAAGGCTGCAGCGTTTCGACGGTCACTTCGTACGGCTTGCCGCTCACGGCGGAGTGCAACCCCAGAATTTCTCCCGGCTCCGCGATTTTTAGAATAAAAGTTTTTCCATCACTGTTTGTGGCCATTAATTTCGCCCGTCCCTGGCAAAGCACGTAAACGCCGCGTGGAACCTGTCCTTCCACAAAAATCAAGGCTCCCTCCGGATAGGCCGTGACATGCTTGATCCGGTCCTGATCTTGCAAGGACCCTTTCGAAAGCGCGCAGGAAAAGTGCTCATTACGCAACTTGCAGTTCACGCAACTGTCCACAACCGGCAATCCATACGGAGAATACTTCCGCTCGGCGTAGCCCCCCAAAAACGGTTCGGGTCTGCTGCTGGCGGTATTAATTGAAGTCAGCATAAGCGATCCTTTAAGCGAAGATTTTGTTTTCTATCCCCAATGTTGACCCCACTGTAGTCCTCCAGCATCGGCCTGCCTACTAGGTGTATCCCTAGTTCTTCAATTATTTTGTAAACAGGACAAAATGTCACAATTCTTGACATTTGAAAGGATGGCTCTGGCCTTACGCGCTGAGTTGGGGAGAAACGTAGGTCTCGCCGGTAAGTACTTTGGATACGGCGACGCGCAGCTGCTCGTGCGCGTAGACCTTCAGCACGTACCCGGCAGCCCCCAGGCTGCGGGCTTTCTTAACATACGCGGGGGAGGCCTGTACCGTGAGGAAAATGAGCTTCGGTTGCAGCCCCAGTGCCCGAATTTTGGCCGCCGCCTCGAACCCGTTCATCTCCGGCATGCTGATATCACTGATAATCAGGTCGGGATTGAGTTCCTTGGCCGCCTCGACCAAAATCTTTCCATTCTGTACTGCCCCAATAACCTCGTAATCGCTCTCGAGCAGAGCCCGAATCTCCTGGAGCATCACAACGTGATCATCAGCAATCAGAATGCGCTTCCGCATCATGGGTTCTCCCGTGATGATCGAATCGCTGTACCGGGCATCAAGGCAAGACATAGGCGATCTCGGCAGGCAGAAAATAAGTGCACCTGCACCGCCTGAGATACACAGTACAGGGATCGATCAGACAAGACGACTAGGGTTTGCCCTAGTTTTTCAGCCCGGGATGAGGCCCTGCTGCAGGGCCACTTTGGTGAGTTCGGCGACGGTTTTCACGCCCAGTCGCATCATGATGCGAGCCCGGTGGAATTCGATGGTCTTCACCGAGAGGTGAAGGATATCCGCGATCTCTTTGTTTGCCCTGCCTTCAACAATTAGCTGCAGAATCTCCCGCTGGCGCTCGGTCAATTCTTCTGACTCATTGCTGATCTCCCCAGATCGGTTCCATAGACGGGAAATCACGTCATCCCCAAACGCCGGAGTGATGTAGGTTTTCCCGTGCAACACGGTAGTAATCGCTTTTTGCAATTCTTCCGTAGCCCCGGTTTTAGGTACATATCCGGAAGCCCCAATCTTGAGGGCCTGTTTCAGGTAAGCCGGATTCAAATGCTGGCTGAGGAAGATTAACTTGGTCCCGGGCAGCGCCTTCTTGATTTGCCGCGCGGACTCGAAGCCGTTCAGCAACGGCATGCTGATATCCAGAATCACCACGTCAGGCCGCAGCCGTTGTGCGGCTTCCACCAGAGCCATACCATCCGCGGCTTGCCCCACGACTTCGAATTGCACCTGCAGCGCTGCGCGAACGCCATCAAGAATCAGCGCATGGTCATCGCCGAGCAATATGCGTACCTTCTTCATTGTCCTTAACTGTGACAGTGTATTATGGGAGACAAAGTTCCTGCCAATTTGTGCGGGAGGGCTCTTGCCCAAGAAAATCAAACGGGAAACACAGCGCTCCAAACGCCTGCAAAGCCCTCAAAAAATTTGGCAGTCGAAAACCTTGCTGGCGTCCATTATTGATTCTTCCGACGATGCCATCATTGGGAAAACTCTGGAAGGAATCATTACCAGCTGGAACCAAAGCGCACAACGCATCTACGGCTACACTGCGGAAGAGGTAATCGGGAAATCCATTTCTATTCTGGCTCCCGATGATCGGCATGACGAGATTCCCGAAATCCTGAAAAAGATAGCGCGGGGTGAGCGGATCCAGCACTTTGAGTCGGTGCGGGTCGCGAAAGATGGTCGACGGCTAAAGGTGGCGCTATCCGTGTCCCCCATCCGTGATCCCACGGGCCACATCATCGGCGCCTCGGCCATCGCCCGCGATCTCACCTCTCTCGACAGCACCCGGCAGGCGCTGCAGGAGAGCGAGTCCCGCGCCCACGCTCTGTTCCAGGCAGCGACCCAGGGAATTCTGGTTGTCGCCCCAAACGGCCGAATTCTCATGGCCAATCCTGCAACCGAGAAGTTGTTCGGCTACACGGTCGCTGAGTTAGAAGGAGAGTCGGTAGAGCGACTTCTTCCCGAACGGTTCCGCACCGGCCATGTCGCGCACCGCAAAAAGTTCTTCGGAAATCCCCAAACCCGGGCGATGGGCCTCGGAATGGACTTGCAGGCACACCGCAAGGACGGAACTGAGTTCTATGCTGAGATCAGCCTCACCTACATTCCCAGCCCACAAGGCGCCCTGGCCGTCGCCTTCGTGACCGACATATCCAAGCGGCGCGCCGACGAACAAGATATTCGCCAGCAGGGCCGGGACCTGCGCATGCTTGCCGGAAAACTTATGACCGCGCAAGATGATGAACGCCGCCGCATTTCCAGAAATTTGCACGATGATCTCAGCCAGACCTTGGCGTACCTGGCAATCGATCTGGGAAAGCTTGCCAATCGGCCCTCTGCAGCCGAACTCACAGCGGATGTACGCTCGCTGCAACGGCGAGCCGCCGAAGCCGCCGAGACCGTGCGCCGGATCTCGCATGAATTGCATCCCTCAATTTTGGATGACATCGGACTTGTCGCCGCCCTTGAGCAATACTGCGAAGAGTTTCAAGCGCGCTCCGGTATCGCTACCCACTTTACGAGCACGAATGTTCCCGAATCCGTAGGATCCGATGTTTCCAGTTCCATTTATCACATCGCCCAGGAATGCTTGCGCAATGTGGCCAAGCATTCTAAAGCTGAGGAAGTCTTTGTCGAGATTGAAGCAGTGCGGGACGTGCTCCGCTTGAGCGTTAAAGACCACGGAGTCGGGCTCGTGGCCAGGCAGTCACAACCGGGATCGGGGATCGGAATTGTGACTATCCAGGAACGCGCACATCTAGTGAACGGCAGAGTTTCCTTCCAGTCAAAATCGGGCGAGGGGACGGAAGTGAACGTTGAAGTGCCGCTTCTGGCTGCTGGCTGATTTTAGCGGCGTCGTGCCGGGAAGTGGTAATGCACGTCCTGCTTGGAAGCAATAGGTCTACCGTCGCGAGTTGCCGGTCGAAAGTGCCAATTTTGCAGGCTCGCCATCACCTTGGTATCAATCTCCGGCGTGAGACTCTGAAGCACAATCGTACGAACCACGTTACCTTGCTCGTCAATCATGATCTCCACAATCACATCGCCTTCCAGACCGCCTGCCAGGTCGCCAGGCAGCACTATAGGATCGGACCCCGAAGCCCACAGAGCAGGTCGAACTTCAAAACCTGAGATCGCCCCTTGCGAAACTGATCCATAAGGAGATCCTGCAGGGATGGCCGGCTGTCCGGTCGAGTCAGCAACCGCACGATCTTCCTGCGCTTCCTTAGATAATTGTCGTTCGCTCTCGCGTGTCTTTCCGATATTGCGCGATCGAGTCCAAGTGATGTGGGTGCGCCCCGCCGGTTGGTGTGATGCTTTGTTTGATTCTGCCC
>QIAS01000556.1:0-1641 GCA_003225615.1 Acidobacteriota bacterium
TTGGACACTAAGACCTACCTCACCGCCGATATCATGACCAAGGTTGATCGCATGAGTATGGCGACTTCGCTGGAAATGCGCGCTCCTATTCTTGACCATATATTTATGGAGTGGGTCACGAGCTTGCCGGCAAAATACAAGTTGCGCGACGGACAGCGGAAGTACATGCTCAAGAAGCTGGCGGAACGATTGGGGGTTCCGCCGGCTCTGCTGCACCGCCGTAAACAGGGATTTTCTCTTCCGCTGGTGCACTGGATGAGAGACGAGCTGAAAGATGGATTGCTCGGAATCCTCGTCGAGCCGCGCACGCTGCAACGCGGATATTTCCGCCCGCAGGCGGTCCGTTCCATCCTGGATGAACACTTCCGCGGCCGGCGTGACCACGCAGGCGTGCTGTGGTTATTGCTGGTGTTCGAGTTATGGCACCGAAACTTCCTGGAAGCTAGCGGAGCAAGCCTGACGTTCGTTCCGGAACTAGTCAAAATAAATTCCGCAGGGCCGCCAATCGAGAGTCTGTCGTGAGAAAAGGGACCCGACGAAATGGGACATCGCAGGGCCAGCGTCCCGGCCTTTTCCTCATGGCGAACACTCTGGAGCGGGGTGGAACCGAACGGCAGTTTGTGACGCTAGCGAAGGCACTGACGTCGGGAGCTTTCGAAGTTGGCCTAGGTTGTCTGGAGCGCCGCGGGGAGTTTCTGGAGAGCTTGCCGAACGTCAAAGAGTTTTCGCCTGGGGGGAACCTTTTCATGCTGCGGTCCCATCGCCAGCGTGTGGTCCTCGCCCGGCACTTGCGCGACCTCGGAGTGGCAGTTGCCCACGCATTCGACTTTTATGCCAACCTGATGCTGATTCCGGCAGCGCGCTTGGCGCGGGTACCGGTCGTAATTGGCAGTCACCGGCAGTTGGGTGACCTGCAGACAGCGATGAAATTCCGAGCGCAAAACGTCATGTTTCAGCTGTGTGATCGGGTGCTTTGCAATTCGCGAGCAGCCGCACGGTGCTTGCGGGAAGCGGGTGTGCCGGATCGCAAGTTGGTGGTTATCCCGAATGCGCTTCCGGAAGAGGCCTTTGCCGGAGCGACCCCTGCACTGCCCGAGATTCCGGGCGTCGTACGCGTGGGCATGATTGCCCGCATGAATGATTCCGCGAAGAACCATCGAATGTTTCTGCGCATCGCGGCCCGACTCGCGGCCAAGTTCGATGCCGTGGAGTTCGTTTTGGTGGGAGACGGTCCCCTGCGCCCAGAGCTGCAGGCCTTTGCAGTCGAACTCGGACTAGGAGATCGGATCCGCTTTCTGGGGGACCGGCACGATATTCCGGCGGTGCTGGCATCGTTGAATGTCACAGTGCTTCCCTCGTCTTCGGAAAGCCTGTCTAACGTGATTCTGGAATCCATGGCCGCGGGCGTGCCGGTAGTGGCAACGAATGTAGGAGGAAATCCGGAAATCATTCAAGATGGAGAGACAGGCTTCCTGGTTGGCCTGGACGAGGATTTGTTTGTGAAGGGGGTGGAGCGGTTGCTGCTCAAGCCGGATTTGCGCAGACAATTTGGCGAGCGCGCCAAAGCATACGCCGGCGCTAATTACTTGCTGGCGCGGATTCGTGACCAGTACGAGCAGCTGTATCAGTCCTTGTTGGCTG